>CAYWNX010000141.1:0-7037 GCA_964459735.1 uncultured Dechloromonas sp.
GGATGTGATCGAATCCAACGAAGCCTTTGCGGCTCAGGCATTGACTGTTGCCAAGGTGCTTGGCCTGGATCCGGCCAAGACCAACGTGAACGGCGGCGCGATTGCCCTCGGCCACCCGGTCGGCTGTTCCGGTGCCTTTATTGCCACCAAGGCGCTGTACGAGTTGCAGCGCGTCGGCGGCAAATACTGCCTGGTCACGATGTGTATCGGTGGCGGTCAAGGTATTGCAGCGATTTTCGAACGCGCCTGATCACTTCGGCGTTTTGGCTGATCGAAACCCGCCGGAGCAATCCGGCGGGTTTTTTTATTTGCACCACTTTGATTTAGATCGCACCGTCATGGGGCGTTGCCATGTTTAACGAAATGCTAATTCGATGATTTTATGCGGTTTTGATCTTTGGCACGGAACCTGCTGAATTAGCAACGAGAGCATCCTCAGCGACGAGTCAACTATGAACTTCTACAACGAAATGATGGACGCCAACGGCGGTGTCCGCGCTCACTACAAGGGTTACGACGAATGGCTCAAGGCGACACCGCCCGAGCGTATCGCTCGCAAGCGGGCCGAAGCCGACCTGGCTTTTCACCGCGTCGGCATTACCTTTGCGGTTTATGGTGAAGAGGCGGGCAAGGAACGGCTGATACCTTTCGACATTATCCCGCGCATCATTCCCTCGTCCGAATGGAAGTCGATGCAGGGCGGCCTGCGCCAGCGGGTCAAGGCGCTCAACATGTTTCTGCACGATATTTACCACGATCAGGAAATCCTCAAGGCCGGCAAGATCCCGGCCGAGCAGGTGCTGAACAACGCGCAATACCGCCCGGTGATGAAGGGGGTCGATTTGCCGGGTCGCATCTACGCGCATATTGCCGGGGTCGATGTGGTGCGCGCCGGCGAGGGCGAGTTTTACGTGCTGGAAGACAACCTGCGGGTGCCGTCGGGTGTCTCGTACATGCTCGAAGACCGCAAGATGATGATGCGTCTCTTCCCCGAACTTTTCGCCAAACACAAGGTGGCCCCGGTGCAGCACTATCCGGACATGTTGCTGGAAAAACTGCGCGCCGTGGCACCGAAGGGGGTCAGCGATCCGACCGTCGTTGTGCTGACGCCGGGCGCCTATAACAGCGCCTATTTCGAACATACCTTCCTCGCGCAGCAGATGGGGGTTGAACTGGTCGAGGGTCGCGATCTCTTTGTCAAGGATGAGGTGGTCTACATGCGGACGACGCAGGGGCCACAGCGCGTTGATGTGATTTACCGCCGCATTGACGACGATTTCATGGACCCGCTGGTGTTCCGTGCCGACTCCGCGCTGGGCGTGCCGGGCATCCTGCGGGCCTATCAGGCGGGTAACGTGACGCTCTCCAACGCCATTGGCACCGGGGTCGCCGACGACAAATCGATTTACCCCTACGTGCCGGACATGATCCGCTTTTATCTGGGCGAAGAACCGACGCTGAACAACGTGCCGACTCACATGTGTCGCAAGCCGGATGAACTCAAATACGTGCTTGATCATTTGCCCGAACTGGTCGTCAAGGAGGTCCATGGCGCCGGCGGTTACGGCATGCTGGTCGGCCCGGCGGCGAGCAAGGCTGAAATCGAGCGCTTCCGTCAGTTGCTGATTGCCAAGCCGGACGGTTACATCGCCCAGCCCACGCTGGCTTTGTCCAATTGCCCGACCTTTGTCGAGGAAGGTATCGCGCCGCGTCACCTCGACCTGCGTCCCTTCGTGCTGTCCTCGGGCAAGTGCGTCGATATGGTCCCCGGCGGCCTGACCCGCGTTGCGCTGACCGCGGGTTCGCTGGTGGTTAATTCGTCGCAGGGCGGCGGTACCAAAGACACCTGGGTTCTGGAGGACTGATCATGCTATCTCGTACTGCCGACCACCTTTTCTGGATGTCCCGCTATATCGAGCGGGCCGAAAATCTTGCCCGTCTGCTCGATGTCACCTGGCAGATGTCACTGGTGCCTCAGTCGCTGGAGGCGGCCAATCAGAACTGGAAGGCGATCATTGCGCTGAACAGTCTCGAAGAAGCCTTTGCCGCCAAGTATGCTGCGGTCAACGCCGAAAATGTGCTGCATTTCATGGTCAGCGATCCTGACAATCTGGCTTCGATCCATAGCTGCCTGCGTCTGGCCCGCGAAAATGCCCATGCCGTGCGCGGCACGATTACCACCGAGATGTGGGAAACGCTGAATGCAACCTGGCTGGAGGCGCGTGAGAAGAGCTTCGAGCAGATCTTCAATGCCGGTGTCGGCGAGTTCTTTGACTGGGTGAAGATGCGTTCCTCGCTATCGCGTGGCACGACGCTGGGTACCCTGCTGCAGGACGAGGCTTACCACTTCATCCGTCTCGGCACCTTGCTCGAACGGGCCGACAACACGGCGCGCATTCTCGATGTGAAGTACCACGTGCTGCGTCCGCATGGTGATGAAGGGGCGACCGACTTCTACCAGTGGGGTGCCTTGCTGCGTTCCGTTTCGGCATTCGAGGTCTACCGCAAGGTTTATCGCGATGTAATCACCCCGGAGCGGGTGACCGAATTGCTGATTCTGCGTAACGATATGCCGCGTTCGCTGCATTTCTGCATGAATGGGGTGGTCAAGACTCTGGATTTGATCGCCAACCGCCAGTCTGGCGAAACGCAGCGTCAGGTTGGCCTGCTGCATGCGCAACTGCATTACGGCCGGGTCGAAGACATTCTGGCGCACGGGCTGCACGAATGGCTGAGCGACTTCATGGACCGCATTTACATACTGGGCGGCGGCATCAGCAAGGACTTTCTGGTCCCGATGTCGGAGGCGGCTTGACCGGGTGATTGACGAATGCGACGCACCGACCATCAGGCGGTGCGTCGCTATCGCTCGGGAAGGCAAAGTTACGGAACAATCCGCAATCTGTGTAGCAGGGTTTCGCCGGTTTGCCGAAACCGGCCTGGGCAGTCCTGCAAGCAGGCCTGAACCAGTCGGACCGGCTTCACCGCCGCTTGGCGGGCATCAATGAAAGCGGGCTGCTGCGGCTACTCGCTTGCAAGGCAGGGTTGATAGGTGGCTTAATGAAAGCCCCGACATTCCCTGGCGGCCAGCCTATTGCCGCAAGCACATGGCATCACCCATCACCAACTGGCATTCCGAATCTCCCGAGATTGTCACTGTCCGTCTGGCAGTTGACCCGGCTAGCGGCTTGGCTGCCGATGTCGTGCCGGCGCGTTTGCTTGAGCATGGACCGAACCGCCTGGCAGAAAAACCGCCGCGTCCTGCCTGGCTGAAGTTTTTCGATCAGTTCCGAAGTTTTCTCGTCATTATTCTGCTCGCGGCGGCCATTCTGGCGGGTCTGGTTGGCGATCTTAAGGACGCTGTCGTTATTGCCATCGTGCTTTTGGCCAATGCGCTGATGGGTTTCCTGCAGGAGCATCGGGCCGAAGCGGCGCTGGCGGCGCTGGAAGGGATGCTGGCGCCAGTTGCGCGGGTGCGGCGGGCCGGCCTGACCATCGAGATCCCGGCACTTGATCTGGTGCCCGGCGACCTGCTTTTGCTGGAGGCCGGCGACCGGATTCCAGCCGATGCCCGCGTTCTCGTCTCCCATGCCGCCGAGGTGGCCGAGGCGGCGCTGACCGGTGAGTCGCACGCAGTCAGCAAGGCGCCTGCAGCGGTGGCCGCCGGGGCGATTCTGGCCGAGCGCAGTTGCATGCTCTTCATGAACACGGTGGTTACGCGTGGCCGACTGGAGGCGGTGGTGGTGGCGACCGGCATGAATACGGAAATGGGCCGCCTGGCGGGCCTGCTGGCCGGAGCGTCGGAATCGGTAACACCCTTGCAAAAACAGCTCGATCAACTGGGCAAACGGCTGGCGGCAATTGCCGGTGTTGTCGTCGGCCTGATCTTCAGCCTCGGTCTGATCCGCGGCGACGACCTGGTGCAAACCGCGATGACCGCCATTGCGCTGGCTGTGGCGGCAATTCCCGAAGGCCTGCCGGCGGTCGTCACCGTTACCCTGGCGCTGGGCATGCACCGGATGGCCGGGCGCCACGCCATCGTCAAGAAACTGGCAGCGGTGGAAACGCTGGGCTGCACAACGGTGATTTGTTCGGATAAAACTGGCACCCTGACGCTCAACCAGATGACGGCGCGCCAGTTCTACTACCAGAACCAGCGGTTTGTCGTAGATGGCGAGGGCTACGCTGGCGATGGCAGCATTGCTGCGGTCGACGCTGGTTTTGTACCAAATTTGCTGCCGTTGCTCACGCCTGCCGTGCTTTGTGCCGATGCCCGCATTCATGACGGAGAGTTGATCGGCGACCCGACCGAAGGTGCGCTGCTCGCCCTTGGCGCCAAAGGCGGTGTGCTGGCCGATGAACTGGCCAGACAGAGCCCGCGTCTTGGCGAAATTCCCTTTGATTCGGCCCACAAGTTCATGGCGACCTTTCACCGCGACGGCGAATGGGTTCGGATGTGGGTCAAGGGCGCGCCCGATGTTTTGCTGGCACGGGCCAATCGCTATCTTGGCGCCAGCGCTGAAGCTCCACTCGACGATGCGGCCCGTGCCGGCTTTGAAGCTGAAAACACCGCCTTCGCCGAAGCCGCCATGCGCGTACTGGCGCTGGCCGGGCGCAGCATTCCTGCCGCCGATTTCGATCCGGCTGGCGACCTGATGGCCTGGGCCAATGATCTGAGCCTGCTCGGTCTGGTCGGCATCATCGACCCGTCCCGGCCCGAGGCCGGAGAGGCGATCCGTGTTTGTCAGGCGGCAGGTATCGCCGTCAAGATGATTACCGGCGATCATCGGGCAACGGCGGCAAGTATCGCCCGCGCTCTCGGGCTGAGCGGCGAAGTGCATGAAGGCTGCGAGCTGGATGATCTCGACGCCGGGCAACTGAGGGAGCTGGTTGAACGCACTGCCGTCTTCGCCCGCGTTGCCCCCGAACACAAGATGCGCATCGTCGAGGCCTTGCAGGCATGCGGTCATGTTGTGGCAATGACCGGTGACGGCGTCAATGACGCGCCGGCGCTCAAGGCGGCCGATATCGGCATCGCCATGGGTGTCACCGGCACCGAAGTGAGCAAGGAAGCGGCGACCCTGGTGCTCACCGACGACAACTTCTCCAGCATCGTCGGTGCGGTGAAGGAAGGGCGGACCATTTACGACAACATCGTCAAGTTTGTCCGTTTTCAGCTGTCGACCAATATTGGTGCCTTGCTCACGGTGCTCGGCGCGCCACTTTTCGGCTTTCCGATCCCGTTTACCGCCATCCAGATTCTCTGGGTGAACATGATCATGGACGGTCCGCCGGCCATGACGCTTGGCGTCGAGCCGGCGCGTGACGGCATCATGCTGGCCCAACCGCGCCGGCGCGATGCCGCCATCCTGACCGGCCATCGCCTGCTCGGCATTGGTTTTTCCGGTTTGATCATGGCCACCGGGACGCTCGGCGCCTATGCCTGGGGCCAACAGCACGCCGACCATGCCTACGCGATGACCCTGGCCTTCACCACCTTCGTGCTTTTCCAGTTCTTCAACATCTTCAACGCCCGTACCGAGCATCGCAGCGTTTTCAATCACCAGCTCTTCAGCAATGGCAGACTCTGGCTGGCCCTGGCAAGCGTCCTGGTTTTGCAGGTTTTTGCCGTGCATTGGCAGCCGGCACAGGCAATCTTCGATACCGTTGATCTCAGTCTGAACGACTGGATGTGGTCGCTACTGATCGCTTCGAGCGTGCTGGTGCTGGAGGAGGGGCGCAAGCTGAGCGCCCGGGTTTTCAGTCAAGGGTGACCCTGAGACAGGGGGTCAGCGCAAATAAATCCGTTCATTCACGCACAGCATTGGTGCAAGGTTTATTCCCTGTGTGCATCGCAAGCGCCGATCCGGATATTCATCTTAAATAAAACAGTGGCTTACCGGGTTGGTTCGTGTCTTGCTTAGTAAGTTCAATCACTTCGTACGGAGCAAGATCGTGTCAATTCACGTTGCACTAAATCACGTCACGCATTATTCCTATGATCGCCTGGTCAATCTCGGGCCGCAGATCATCCGGCTGCGCCCCTGCCCGCATTCCCGGACCCGTATCCTCTCTTATTCTCTGAAGGTCGGCCCGGAAAAGCATTTCATCAACTGGCAGCAGGACCCGCAAGGCAACTATCTGGCCCGTCTGGTCTTTCCGGAAAAAACCCGTCAATTGCGCGTCGAGGTCGATCTGGTCGCCGAAATGTCGGTGATCAATCCCTTCGATTTCTTCCTCGAGCCGCATGCCGAGAAAATCCCTTTCGCCTATGAAGACTGGGAACGTCACGAGCTGACACCCTACCTGCACAAGCTGCCGGCGACGCCCTTGTTCCAGAAATACATGGACGGCATTTCACGCGAAAAAATTCGCAGCGTCGATTTCCTGGTGGCTCTCAATGCCAAGGTGCAACGCGATCTCAGCTACACCATCCGGATGGAACCCGGTGTGCAAACGCCGGAAGAGTCGCTGACCAAACGCTCCGGCTCCTGCCGCGATTCTGCCTGGCTGTTGGTCCAGATACTGCGTCATCTCAACCTCGCCGCGCGCTTCGTTTCCGGCTATTTAATCCAGTTGACCGCAGACGTTAAATCGCTCGACGGCCCCTCCGGTCCGGAAGCCGATTTCACCGACCTGCACGCCTGGTGCGAGGTCTATTTGCCCGGTGCCGGCTGGATCGGTCTCGACCCAACCTCCGGCCTCTTTGCCGGCGAAGGTCACATTCCGCTCGCCTGTACGCCGGAACCGGCTTCGGCCGCGCCACTGACCGGTGGTATCGACGAGTGCGAAACCGAGTTTGCCCACCACATGCAGGTCACCCGCGTCTGGGAAGCGCCGCGCGTTACCAAGCCCTATTCCGAAGAGCAGTGGCTCGAGATCGAGAGCCTCGGCCATCAGATCGACGACACCTTGCAAAGTCTCGATGTCCGCCTGACTCAGGGCGGCGAGCCGACCTTCGTTGCAGTCGACGATCCGGATGGCGCCGAATGGAACACCGCGGCTCTCGGCCCGACCAAGCGGCTCTTTGCGGCCGA
>CAYWNX010000142.1:0-6986 GCA_964459735.1 uncultured Dechloromonas sp.
CACGCCGAGTTTCTGGAAACCGAGTTCGAGACGATTCTGCAAACACCTGCACAGCACACGCTGACGATTGAGGCAGTGATCGAGGAAGAACCGTCGCCACAGTTGTCGCTCGTCTTCGCGTAACTGCCGTTCGGTAACCATGGGGGCCGATGACGCACCCTCACCGGCCGTGACTGAAAGGCCTGCTGTTTGTCGCAAAGCGGCTCAAATCTTTACGCTATTTTTACGCCCAGCTCGCCACAATGGTCAGCGTTTTTACACGGTCTAGCCTAGTCTGTTGCTATGCCGTCATCGGAAACGCGCCATGGAAGACAAGGCCACCTTGCTGGATGGAAGTCTGGAAAGATTCACCAGAACACAGGCGCTGTTACTGAGCGTTCTGGCTTGCGTTGGCACGACTGTCGTTGCGACGCCCATGCTGGGTTATCTCGACCAGGCCAACATCGTCATGCTGTTTCTGCTCACTGTCCTGCTGGTGGCAGTCAAACTCGGACGCAACGCTGCCATCCTGGCCTCGGTGCTCAGCGTCCTGCTCTTCGACATCTTTTTCGTTCCGCCACGCTTTTCCCTCGCGGTCAGCAACATCCAGTACCTGGTCACGTTCGTCGTGATGCTGGCCACCGCGTTGATTACGGCCCAGCTTGCCGCCGGACTGCGCCAACGGGCCCATGAGTCGCAATGCCGTGAACAACACACGCAGGCGCTATATCAATTGGCTCGCCAACTGGCCGGGACATTAACGATCGGGCAGGTGGTAGACATTGCGCAGGCCTTCATCAAGACACAACTGAAGGCGCAATCGGCCATCCTGTTGCCCAATGATGCGGCGCCGGGACTCACAGCCGTTTCCCAACAGACGGCGCTGCCGATTGAAACGCACCTGGCGCTGCTCGCCCTGGAGAGCGGCCAACGAGTGCGTAGCGATGAAATCAGCAACATGGGGTATGCACCGCTTTATCTGCCGTTGCGTGCATCGATGCGAATCCGTGGCGTCCTTGCCGTCCGCTTTGCCGATAACACACCGGAGCCTTCGGACGACTCGACATCGCTACTCGAAACCCTGGCCTCGCTGATTGCCGTTGCCATCGAGCGCCTGCATTACGTCGAGGTGGCTCAGGCCACCGAAGTCAAGATGCTGACCGAACGCCTCCGGAGTTCCATTCTCTCGGCGCTGTCGCATGACCTGCGGACCCCGCTGACGGCGATGGTCGGGCTGGCCGACTCCCTGTTCCTGATCAAGCCGGCGCTGCCGACGACTGCCCTTGAAACGGCCCAGGCCCTGCACGAACAGGCCGCCCGTCTGGCCAGCCTGGTCGCCAACCTGCTCGACATGGCTCGCCTGAATGCCGGCGAAGTGACACTGCGTCGGGAATGGCAACCGCTGGAAGAAGTCGTCGGCGCCAGTATCAAGCTACTGGGCAGTGCCTTGGCCGAACACCGGATCAAGGTCGAACTGCCACGCGATTTGCCGCTACTTGAGTTTGATGCGGTCCTGATGGAACGGGTTTTCTGCAATCTGCTGGAGAACGCTGCCAAATACGCCCCCGAAGGCAGTGCCATCGAACTGGCGGCCAGAGAGGATGACGCCAGCGTCGAGATCAGCATCGCAGACCATGGCCCCGGCTTCCCTGCCAAGCGGCGCGAAGACCTGTTCAAGATGTTTGTCCGCGGCGAAACCGAGTCCGGCAAGCCAGGAACAGGGCTCGGCCTGGCCATCTGCAAGACCATCGTCGAAGCTCATGGCGGGCGAATCACGGCCGACAACCGGCCGGATGGCGGCGCCCGCGTCAGTTTTACGCTGCCCAAAGGCATTCCGCCTGTCGTGGAGGAAGAACTGCCATGACCGCGACCCCGGCCAAAGTCCTGGTCATCGAAGACGAAAAACAGATTCGCCGCTTCGTCCGGGTGGCTGTCGAGGCGGAAGCTTGCCAGGTCGTCGAGGCCGAAACCATGGCCCAGGGGCTGCTCGAAGCAGGTACCCGGAAGCCCGACCTGCTGATTCTCGATCTCGGACTACCTGACGGCAATGGCATTGAACTGATTCGCGACCTGCGCGGCTGGTCCGATGTGCCCGTGCTGATTCTCTCGGCCCGTTCACAAGAGAACGACAAGATTGACGCGCTGGACGCCGGTGCCGACGATTACCTGACCAAGCCGTTCAGTGTGGGCGAACTGCGGGCTCGTGTCCGCGCCCTGCTGCGACGGCGGGCCCGCAGTGGCGAGATGGCCTCTCCCCTTGTCGAGTTCGGGAACATTTCCGTCGACCTGTCGCGCCGGCTGGTGACCCGTGGCGGCGAGCCGGTACACCTGACACCGATTGAGTACCGCCTTTTTTCAACGCTGCTCGGCCAGCCCGGCAAGGTCCTGACCCAGCGCAACCTGCTGCGGGAAATTTGGGGGCCTTCGTATATCGAAAGCAGCCACTACCTGCGCGTCTATGTCGGGCATTTGCGGCAAAAACTCGAAGACGACCCAACCCAGCCCAAACATTTTCTGACGGAAACCGGTGTCGGTTACCGCTTTCAGCCTTAAGGAAAAATTGATGCAAGAAGCACAAGACAAGAAACGTCTGGCCACACTGACGCTCGCCGCGCTGGGGATTGTCTACGGCGACATCGGGACCAGCCCGCTTTACGCCATCAAGGAAGTGTTCGGCAGTGCCCACCATCCGGTGCCGATTACCCCGGAGAGCGTCCTCGGGATTCTGTCGCTCTTCTTCTGGTCACTGATCGTCGTGGTCACGCTGAAGTATGTCTCTTTCATCATGCGCGCCAACAACAAGGGCGAAGGCGGCATCATCGCGCTGATGACCCTGGCCCTGCAAAAGGGTGTGGCCGGCACCTGGCAACAAAAGCTGCTGGTGACCCTCGGCTTGTTCGGGGCGGCCCTTTTTTACGGGGATGGCGTCATCACACCGGCGATCTCGGTACTCTCGGCTGTCGAAGGGCTGGAAATCATCACCCCCGCTTTCAAACCTTACATCCTGCCGATCACCCTGATCATTCTGGTCGGTCTATTCATTTTTCAGCGTCGAGGAACCGCCAGCGTCGGAGCCTTGTTCGGGCCGGTCATGGTGTTCTGGTTCGCCGTCCTGGCGTTCTTGGGTGCAGCCGCCATCATCGAAAACCCCTCGGTCCTGGCGGCCATCAATCCGCTCCACGCCTTCAATTTTCTACTGGGAAATTCTGTCCTCGGCTTTTTCGCCCTGGGTGCTGTTGTCCTGTGCATTACCGGTGCCGAAGCCCTGTATGCCGACATGGGACACTTTGGCGCCAAGCCCATTCAATATGCCTGGCTGGGCTATGTCTTGCCGGCGCTGCTGATCAATTACTTCGGACAAGGTGCGCTGTTACTGGCTGACCCGAGCGCCGTGGAGAATCCGTTTTACCTGCTGGCACCCGAGTGGGGACGCTACCCACTGGTGATTCTGGCGACGCTGGCCACCATCATCGCGTCGCAAGCGGTCATTTCAGGCGCCTTCTCCATCACCCAGCAAGCGATGCAGCTCGGTTACACGCCCCGCCTGGCGATTCAACACACCTCCGACCGGGAAATGGGGCAGATCTACCTGCCGGCGATCAACTGGCTGCTGCTCATTTCCATCATCCTGCTCGTCGTCGAATTCGGTTCCTCGTCAAAACTGGCTGCGGCCTACGGTATCGCGGTGACCGGCACCATGCTGATCACCAACATCCTGGCGATAGCAGTTGCAATTCGCCTATGGGACTGGAGTCCGACGCGGGCTGTCCTGGGTGCCCTGCCCTTCATCTGTATCGACCTCGGCTTCTTCCTCGCCAACTCGGTGAAGATTCCCGATGGTGGCTGGTTCCCCCTGGTTTTCGGGTTGGCTGTCTTCATTTTGCTGACCACCTGGAAACGGGGTCGCGAACTTTTGGGTGAACGCCTGGCGGCCGACGCCATGCAATTACGTCCCTTCATCACCAACATTGCCGAGGGTGGTGTTGAGCGGGTTCCGGGAACGGCGGTGTTCATGACACCAGACCCGGAGTCGGTGCCCCATGCGCTGCTGCACAGCCTGAAGCATTACAAGGCCTTGCACGATCAGGTCATTATCTTGAGCGTGAAGGTATTCGATGTGCCTTACGTTCCGGACATCGACCGGGTTGAGGTGCACCGCCTTTCAGGCAACTTCGCCCAAGTGGTCGTGCAATACGGCTTCAAGGACGAGCCGGATATACCAGCCGCTCTCGCCATGTGTGCCGATGCCGGGCTGGCGCTCGACATGATGGATACGTCGTTTTTCCTGGGTCGCGAGACCTTGATACCCAAGCTGGGGTCCAGCATGGCCTATTGGCGTGCCCTGATTTTTGTGGCGATGTTCCGAAATGCGGGAAGTGCGACAGCCTTCTTCAAGATTCCCTCGAACCGGGTAGTCGAGCTGGGGTCGCAGGTGGTGCTTTAGCGCCTTTGCTATTCGGGGCGAAAAAGCCCGGAATGAATTGATTGCTCTCGACCACCACGGTCAACCGCACCCAACCCGCTGATCGTAGACCTGATTGCCAAAGCCACCGACTCCGCCCTATCAATTACCTGGGGGCAGTGGGCACTGGCTGCCTTGCTTCCCGGACTATGCATGCTGCTGCTAATGCCACTGGTGCTTTACTTATTTTTTCCGCCTGAAGTCAAAAACACCCCGGATGCGAAAGGCATGGCCGAGGCCGAACTGGGCAAGCTTGGGCCGATGAAGACTTCGGAGTTCATTACGCTGGGGGGTTTTGGCACTGATGCTGCTCATGTGGGCGGGAGTTCCCGAGATCATCCTCGGCCCCCAGGCAGAGCTCAGCGCCACCACGACAGCCATGATCGGCCTGTCACTATTGCTGCTCACCGGCGTGCTGTCTTGGGAAGACATCCTCAAGGCAAAAAGCGCCTGGGACACCCTGTTTGGTTTGCTGCACTCGTGATGATGGCCACATTTCTGGGCAAGCTCGGGCTGATCGGCTGGTTCTCCCTGTCGATCCAGAACGCGATCAATTACCTGGGTCTGGGCTGGGTCAGCGCGACCATCCTTCTGGTATTGGTCTATTTTTATTCCCACTATTTCTTTGCCAGCACCACAGCACACATCACGGCAATGTTTGGCGCATTCTTCGCTGCAGGCTTGGCACTGGGCGCCCCGCCCGTTCCGCTGGCCATGCTATTGGCGTTTTCGTCATCGCTGATGATGTCGCTAACCCACTACGCCACCGGCACAGCACCGATCATTTTTGGCTCGGGCTATACCACCCTCAATGAATGGTGGGTGGCTGGCGCCATCATGAGCGTGGTCAATCTGGTGACGCTGGTGGTAGTGGGCACGGTCTGGTGGAAGTTGCTCGGATTTATCTGATCAAGCAGTCAGCAAATCTGGCCAGACGTGCAGCCCTTTACCCCAAGCCACGGACATTCGTCTCATGAATACCCATCCACCCTCAACACGCCCTTTAATTCAATGACCATCGAAATCTCCAGCGACGCAACCAAAGCGGCCATCGTCTCAATCCAGCGCTATTTCATTGAAAACATGGAGTCGAAAATTGGTGGCCTGGAAGCGGGCCGAAAGTAGACAGTGTAGTGGATGTGCATTACGGCGTTTTCTACATCCTTCATATATGCCCTGAGTGGCATTCAACTTCCACGGTCAACCACGAAAAATAGGCAAAAATGAAACAGGCTGGGAATTTCCCGGCTTTTTATAGGGCGAAAAATGGCCGCCACGGCCAGATAAGTTCAGTATGCTGACCGCGAATTTGCTGCCGATCAGGCAGCACCCATTTCAACAAAGGTAAATAGATGCTCGACAATTTGGCGGGATTTTTCATTCAATGGGGCATTACGTCGTTTTCCCTGTGGGTGGCCAGTCTGCTGTTCAACGGCATCCGCTTTTCCAGCACCGGGTCGCTGATTGTCTCGGCGCTGCTCCTCGGTTTTGCCAACGCCGTCCTCCGGCCGCTGCTGGTCATTCTGACGCTGCCGTTGACGCTGGTGACGCTTGGCTTCTTCCTGCTGGTGATCAATGCGCTGATGTTGCTGCTGGTCGCCAAGCTAGTCAGTGGCTTCAAAATATCAGGGTTCTGGACGGCTTTTTTTGCCAGCCTGTTCATTTCGATACTGAGCATGGCCTTGGGGGCACTGGCGCCGAATGCCGAGATGACAATCTACCGGCTGCCGGATCATGCAGCGCAGACATTATCGATCTAAGTCGATTTGTGCGATACGACGCGCATTGGCTTGATTGAATGCCGCGAATTCCAGCTTGCCAAAACAGTGGGAAATCTTTCATTTTTGGCTGTTTTCCCGGTTGACCGTAGCCTGCAGGAAATACCATTGGGCTCAGCATCAATGGCCAATGACCCGCAGGTCCGGAGACAACCTGGAAACCGCTTTTTCCGAGTGGAAAAGGATACGACTGACGCCTAGAATGACTGCTCAGGCAAGCCAGCCGATTTTTGCCAGCCAGCCACCGATTCCAATGAACTCTGGAGAACGCTATGAAAGGCGACAAGAAAATCATCGACATCCTCAACAGTCTGCTGACTGGTGAGTTGACCGCTGTCGATCAATACCTGATTCACGGCGAAATGTATGCCGACATGGGCCTCAACCAGCTAGCTGAAAAATCCATTCATGAGTCGGATCACGAACGCCAGCATGCTCGTGCCCTGATCCAGCGCATTCTGTTCCTCGAAGGCAAGCCTGACCTCAGCAAGCGCGAAGAGCTGAAGATCGGCAAGAATGTGCCGGAGATGCTGAAGGCCGACCTTTCTGTCGAATACAAGGTCGATGACCACCTGAAGAAAGCCATGGCCGCCTGTGAAAAAGCCCAGGATTACGTCTCCCGCGACATGCTGGGCGTCCAGCTTGAAGATACCGAAATGGACCACGCCTACTTCCTCGAAAAACAGCTCAAGCTGATCGAACTGGTCGGCCTGCCCAACTACCTCCAGAGCCAGATGGGCTCCGGCAGCCCGACTTAAGGAGCGATG
>CAYWNX010000143.1:0-6973 GCA_964459735.1 uncultured Dechloromonas sp.
CACGGTAAGGTCGCATTCCAGCGAACCGCGCGAGCGGAACAGTTCCCTGAATTCGAAGCTGACCACGCCCGAGACCGTGGGGATGCGGACGGCCAGGTGATTGTCCGCGTGCACGTCCACCGTGGGCGCCGTGAGCACGCCCGCCAGCAACTGGTCGATGGTCCCGCCACCCTGGAAGAACTCGACCGCGTCGCCCGCCGGGGGCACTGGCGCATCGACGATGGCGACCGTCTTTGCGAGCCGTCGCAGCACCCGCCGCACGGCCGCCATGTAGTCGCGGCCCGGCTTGTCATTGTCCGGCCACAGGATTACCGGGCGCCCGCGGAGCGCTTCGAAGGCGTCCCCGAACTCCGTCTGCGATGCGCCCCACGCGCCGCACACCGCCAGCTCGTTGCGGGCCCTCACGGCCTGCGTCGCGCGCTCGCCCTCGCAGATCCACACCCGCTGCTCCATTGGCGCGGCCAGCAGCAGGTCGAGGCCCCAGAGTGGCATGTTCTCGACCTTGAGCCCGAACTTCTGGATGCCATCACGCCACTCGTGCTCGGGGTGCCTCCAGGTGAACCGCTTGTCGTAGCCCTTCTTCGCGTCCGGGTTTGGCCGCTCCCAGCGCCCCTTCACGGCCACGAGCCCGCCCGCGGCGTCGCGGTACTCGTACGCCTCGCGCAGCGCCCACTCCTCCTCAGCCCCGGCCGCACGCTGCCGCTCGCGCACGTTGCGCTCTGCCTGCTGACGCATCGGCGAGGGACCGCGCACGCCAGCTCGTTCGCGCAGCGCTTTGATCACATCCTCGAAGGGGCAGCCCGCGAAGCATCGGAGCACGCCCTTCGAGGACAGCCCGAGGGAGTAGCCGCTCTTGCCGCCGTGCTTCGACCCGTCCTTATGAATAGGACAGAAGGCCATGAACCAGTCACCCTGCTTCCGGCCCCGGCCCATGAGGGGCAGAATCTCGTCGCGCGGTACTGCCCCCTCGCTGCTCATCGCACGAGCCTCACGACGCCACCCACTCGCAGATCTCGCACCGGGCGCCCAGCGGGTCTGGCTCGAGCAGATGGCCCGCCGGACACAGCGGCTTCACCTTCGCTCGCGAGCGCACCTCCCGCAGGACGAACACCGGCTCCTCGTTGACGCCCACGAGCCAGTAGCCCCGGCCCCACTCGTTCTTGATGATCTGGCCGTCGAAACGGAGCTTGCCGCGCAAGTTGTAGAGGTGCTGGCGCACGACACCGGGCGAACGGCCTCCGATGGCCGCCTGGAGCGCGGCCGTGGACACGACTCTGCCCGGCGTGGCTGCGAGCGCCGCGTACAGGCGCGCTTCCTGCGGCGTGTAGTGCTCAGTCATCGCTCGACCTCGCCTGCTCGTAGGCATCGACGGCGGCGCGGAGGGCGGCTGCCTCTTTCTCGTCAACGAGTTCCACATGCGCGGCCATACCAATCGATGCCTCATACAGCCGCTCGCCAGCCTCCAGCAGCCGCTCGATGCGCGCCACGGCGGGAGCAGGGTCTTCGTACCAGCGGCACAATCGGCAAGTGTCCTGCTCGGCGGCTTGCAGTTCCCGCACCTCGGTCACGAGCGCGGGGATGGCCTCGCGAACCAATTGGCACAGCGTGAACCAATCGGCCTCAACGGTGGCCGCATCCACCGCCCGTGGACTCGTCGCCTCCCGCAACCACTCCGCCAGTTGCCCATCAGTGATGGTCATCATCGCCTCGCCTCCATAGCCGCGAGCACGGATCGGGCGAGGGCGAGCGCGGGAGTCGCGACCATTGCGTACTCATACAATTCGTCGCCAGTCACCCATCCCGTTGGCCTTCCCTCGAACACCGTTATGCCCCACCGCAATTCGCGCTCCCGCAGCCACGGCGCGCAGTGCTCAACGATGGCGTCGAGGCTGCGGTGAAACTCAGGAACGTTCCAGGCATAGCGGCCCTCTTCCCACCCCAGCCCGCGCGCGATAGCGGCGTCCAACTCGCGACCTTCAAGTTCACTCATCGCCCTACCTCCGGCCACTCCCGAATCCGCAGGTCCTCCGGCCACTCCTCAGGGTCACCGCCTTTCCGGTCGCGGAGTTTTGGCCCCCAGTTTTCCCCGTAGTTCGGCACCCATGACATCTGCACGTCGGGATGGGTCCCTCGCACCTCGGGGCCGAAACCCATATCACTAAGCGCCGTGTATGGCTTGCTCCCAAGCTGCTTCACGAACACCGGAACCCCCGCCTCCCGGCACTGCGTCACGAGGCTGCGAATCCACGCGAGGTCACATGGCTGCGCCCCCGGCCCGCTCTCTCCGCCGCAAATCAGCCAGCTAATGCCGCCCAGCGGTCCCTGCGCGCTATCTTCGACACCGCCTGATATGTGATGCCGAACTCCGCCGCGAGCGACGCCAGCTTCTCCCCAGTCGCTCTCCGTTCGCGGATCGCTGCCACATGCTCCGGCGTAACCTTCGCCATCGCGTTGCGAGTCCCGTTCTGATCGATGCGTCCGCGCCCGAGCACCCTCAGTGAGTGCACCGTGTTCTCCGAATAGGTCGCCACCTCTAGGTTCGAGGGACGGTTGTCCTGCTTGTCCCCGTTCTTGTGGTTGATCACCATGCCGTTCGGGATCGGCCCGAAGAAGTGGCGATACACCAGACGATGCGCCAGCGCGTGAATCCTCCGCCCATCGAACATCACCCGCACCTGAAGGTATCCCGCTTCTCCGGTCGGGTTCTCGGCCCTGCGTGCCGCGCAAGGGTGAAAGCGCACTGTTCCCGTCCACCGGTCCGCCCGGCGCGATCCCAAGCGCCATACCCGGCCCTCTGAATCGATCGTTAGCTCCCCGACCTCGATCGCTCGGTAGATCTCGTTCTCCCTGTTCAGAATTTGCACCTAACCACCTCCGTAGGTCGATGTTCCCGAGAAGCGGCTCGCAGGACAGGAAGCGGACCGCCGCGGGCGTCGCCAGCAGCTCGGGGATGCGCGCGTCCGCCGCCGCCTGGTCCTCCACCGAGGTGCCCAGCCAGACGTTGGGCAGGGGCCCAATGAGCACCTTCCCGTTCAGATGCGGCCGGCGACGATATTCCCAGTCCGCCTTGCGGCATGCCTTGCAGTCGCCATGGTGGAGCTTTCGAGCCTGCACCTCGACGCGTGCCCACACCTCCACAGTCGCGAGGTACGCCCGCATGCGCTCCGGTCGCTTCGTCAGGATCTGGAACACGTGCTGCGGGCAGAGCGCCATCACCGCGAAGACGCGGTCCAGCATCTCATCCGTGACCCAGTCGCCGAACAGGTCGGTCATGGAGCACACGAAGACTTTTCGCGGCTTCCGCCAGCGCAGGGGCGCCAGCAGAGTTTTCTCGTCGAGCTCCACCTGCACCTGGTGCCGTGCGGGCTTGGTGTACGGCAGGCCCGTCCCGAGCCGGTGGTTCATCGTCTCCGCGTAGCAGTTCCGGCACCCCTCACTGACGTGCTCGCAGTGCCAGCCCACCGCCCTCGGGGCCGCGATAGAACGCGCCCGGATCGGCGTCCAACTCGCATCGGTCCACTCGATGTGGCTCCCGTCGCTCATCGCCATGCCTCCGGGTCCGGGCCGAGCAGGGCCTCGGCGGAGCCCCACCACTCGTCCCACTTCGGGGAGTCGATGCCGACCCCCTCACGGGCCATCGCCGCCGCGCGCCGCAGCAGGCCCACGAGCGCCGCGCGTTCCATGCGGCGCTGCTGCTCGTACGCCAGCGCATCGAGCAGTTCGTCCCGCAGGTCGCGATGCGCGTCGCGCCCGTTGAAGGTCTCCAGCGTGCGCACGCCGTAGGTCGTGGCGCCCTTCGCCTGGCGCGCGTCCAGCTCGGCATGGAGGGCCGCGAACACGTCCTCGCGGCCGGGCTTCGGCATCGGTTGGTTCCACTCGTCGGCGGGGTAGGTCATACGCAGCGTGTCGCCAATCATCGCGCCAGCTCATCCTCGAAGTGGGTGCCGAAATGAATGCGCTTCTCGCGGCGGAGGCTTCCCTTCAACCGGAAGGTCCCGCCGCCCATCAGCTTGGGCTCGACCGGGTACTTCGCCGTCGCCCCACAGGCGCAGGCGGCGGGGTACCGCCCCTTGACCGCTTGGGTCTCGATGCGCCATCGATGCACATGGGTTTCCATATCAGAACCTCTTGGTGAACTAATCAGGCAAGCGGAGACTCGTCGTCGTCCGGAACGATCTGATCCGCGGGGATTTCCCACGACTCGCCCTCGACGACGGAGGGCTGCGACAGCTTGTTCTCCCGCAGCCAGGCGAGCGCCGCATCGAAGGGGTCTGCATCGAGGCTCGCAGCCCAGTTGACCAGCGACTTCACGGAGACGGTCGCGCCGAGCAGGTCGTGGAGGTCGGACATCTTGAGCCCCCACGCCGCCACCTGCTCCTTCAACTCCGCAATCCAGCCGGGGATTGCGAGTGCGGGCCTGGAGGGCTCGGCCTTCGCCACAGGAGCCGGGTGCTCGACAGCCACCGCGCTCGCCGGCACGGCCTCCGGGTCAACGATGTAGAGGTCGCTCCCTTCCTCCGCGATGTCCATGCCCGAGAGCACGTCCGGGAACACCCGCCAGCCCGCCGTGGTCACGGCCCGCGCCCGCAACATGTTCGCCGGATGAGATTTGTACATCGTATTGTTGGCCCAGCCCGCGGCCTGCGCCTGCTGCATCGTGATGGTCACCGTCAGGGGAGCGCGCCCCTGGCGGATGGCCCGCACCGTCGCCGCAGTCGGGGACACGTCGACGTCTTCGATATGCCCCTTGCCGCTGCGCTCCACCAACGCCCCGACCATGCGCGACATCAGGAATGGCTTTCCTTTGATGACCGCGATGTAGCTGAACGCCTGCATCGGCGGGATGCCGAGGTCCACCGCCTGCATCGCGATGATGGCTGCCTGCTGTTCGTTCACGCCGTCCGGCGCAATTTTGGCGGCAACCATTGCCTGCCCCAGCACGAGCGCATCTTGGTAGCCGCTCGCGACCGAAGCGAGCGCCTGCCGTTTCACCTCGGCCAGCTGCGCCTGCGATGCCCGCACGGGCACCACCGCCTTCGTGTCCATCTCCAACTTGTCTCGCAGCGATCCCATTCGTTCCTCCATGAGTGCGTTGACGTGCTTGCAGTCCCGGCCGTTCGCCCCGGCGGGGCAATGGCAGCGGGGGTAGAGAGTGGACGCCCGGTCGATGACCCACGCGACGCCCGAGCCTTCGAGGTCGCGCGCGGTCCATGAGTCGGTGCCCGCCACGGGCGCCAGTTCGATGGCGCTCACGGCAGCTGCTCGTGGGGCGTGGTGCATGCCCGATGGTGGAGGATCTCCGCATGCGAGATGATCCCCCCCACAGCGCTGACCAGCGCCGTATGAATGAGCGCCGGGTTGCCTTCCTGCGCGTTCAGGAGTTCTTGCACCGTGCCCGCCCAGAACGACGAAATAACGGTCAGCACTGTTTGGCCCGCCACATCGTGGTGGATGACCGAAAGCCCATCGCGCCACGCATCCATGAGACGGCCGAGCATCGCGTAGATCTCATCACGCTCCTCGCCCTGGGGAATGCTGATCACGAGCGGGCTGTCGGGGCGCATGTAGCCGAAGCGCGCAAGGTCCGCCAGTTGCCGCTCCTCATCAACCGTGATCTTGGTACGAGGCGGCCGCGGATCGTCCATGACATCCCTCCTTAGCCGAACAAGGGCCTGCCCGCCGGGGTTGGCGGTTCGAAAGCCTCTTCGAAATCGTGCGTGTTCCATTGCCGTGCGAAGGACAGGGCGAGTGCCAGGTCGCCACGGCTGGTGCCCGTGATGTCGGACGGGTCGCAGTTCTCTACCATCCAGTCGAGATTCTGCGCCTCGTAGCCCCATTTGCAGATGAGGTGCCACGCGACCCGCATCGGCTGCGGCCATGGGAGCACCGTCGCCCCCGGGTGGCGCGGGCAGGGCAGGTCGCCGCGAACCGTTGGCCCACCGCAGCGCGAGCAGCGCCCGGCCATTTAATCCCACCCCCGACAGCCACAGTAGTGGCTGTCCTGCCCCTCCGGGTCATGCCGGAAGAACGGGAGGTTGAGCGCCGATGGCGTCGTCCGGCCGCACTGGGCGCACAGCGACATGCGGCCGGCCAAGTCAGGCGGCGCCACGACGACCCGTGCGCCCGGCGCGAGCCCCGCGCAGATGACGCAGGCGGGCTCCCCGTCGAGCGTCTGGGCATTCGCCGCGTGCCCGCAGCCCATCATTACCGGACTCATGCTTTCTGCTCCTTTTCATGGGCAGCGGAGGGGGCCAGCCTGCCAGCCGTTGGTGTGTACCTCCCCCTCCGCTTACCGCCTGGGGTAATGCGGGCGTAGTGCTCGCGGCCATGCCGTTCGAGCGTGACGAGCCCGCCCTTGTAGCGCGCCTCCGCGTCGAATGGCATCAGAGCCACCCCGCCCGGTAGTCACGCACGATGCTGCGAATGATGACGACGCCAAGGATCGCCGTAGCGACCACCAGCCCCGCGATGAAGCCGAAGCCAAACGTCACGGCGGTCATGGCTTCCGTACCGCCTCGCGCCCCGCACTCCCCGCAGAGGTAGGTCATTTCTCGATCTCCATGAACAGCCCCGCGAACCGCGCCTCGAACTGCTGCCGCTGCCACGCGGCTTCGGCGGTCCTCGCGGCGGCACTCGCGGTCCACGCGGCGGCATCCGCGGCGGCCCTCGCGGTCCACGCGGCGGCATCCGCGGCGGCATCCGCGGCGGTCCTCGCGGCGTCACGCGCGGTCCACGCGGCGGTCCACGCGGCGTCACTCGCGGTCCACGCGGCGGCATCCGCGGCGGCCATCGCAGCGGCACTCGCGGTCCACGCGGCGGCATCCGCGGCGGCATCCGCGGCGGCCCTCGCGGTCCTCGCGGCGGCATCCGCGGCGGCCATCGCGGCTCTATCGATCTCTCCACGAGCGTAGGCCCGGGTGGCCTCGATTGCCGCACGTGGCCGCCCGTCCTCCGGATATTCCCGCTCCCAGAG
>CAYWNX010000144.1:0-6965 GCA_964459735.1 uncultured Dechloromonas sp.
TCAACACCCGCGTCGTTGATGACGCCCTTGTGTACCGGCGCCGTCACCATTGCGGCAAACTCGCCGGACTGGCAACCGGCCAGCGCCCGGTCGAGCAGCGCCAGCACATAGGCGCCGTTGGCGGCATCGAGCTGGCCCGGCTTCGACGGCACGGCAAGCGGCACATGCAGGACATCGAGGGTGCCGCAGCCTGGAGGGAGTTCCCGAGAGCTGCGGTCAACGCCATTTTTGGGGCAAAAATCACGAATCACGATATTCAGGCCGAGCAACTTCGCCCGCTCGGCAAGCAAATCGCGATCGCCAAGAACGGCCAATTGCGCGTCACCCGGAAAATTCGCCAGCCGCAGACAAAGCTCGGGGCCGATACCGGCTGGCTCGCCGCTCGTCACGGCTATCACGGGACGCATTATTGTTGTTCGAGACGGTTTTCGACGTAGGTGCGATCACGCATCTGACGCAGCCAGTCCTGATAGGCCTCGTCAAGCTTGCGTTCACGCAGGGCCTGCCGCGCCGCGCCACGCTGGCGATCGACCGAGACATCGCGCTCACGGCGTTCCTGCACCTGAATCAGATGCATGCCAAATGGCGACTGGACAACCGGGCTGACTTCATTCGGCTGCAGCGCATCCATCGCCCGTTCAAACTCCGGCACCGTGTCGCCCGGACTCAACCAGCCCAGATCACCACCCTTGGCGGCCGAACCATCCTGCGAATAAAGACGGGCCTGTTCGGCGAAATCAACGCCATTGGCGATGCGATCGCGAACGGTTTCCAGCTTGCGGCGCGCCTCTGGTTCGGAAACCACCTCGCTGATCCGCACCAGAATATGGCGAGCACGCGTTTGCTGAATCGATGCCGGCGCACTGCCGCCGCGCTTGGCCACCAGTTTGATGACATGAAAGCCGGCGGAGGAACGCAACAGCTCACTCACCTGGCCGGTCTGCAGGCGCGCTGCCGCCTCGGCATAAAGCGACGGCAGGCGGTCCAGGGGGCGCCAGCCGAGATCGCCGCCTTTCAGCGCATCCGGCGCATCGGAGAAAGCGGCGCTCAGTTCGGCAAAGTTTTCCCCGGCCTGGGCGCGCTTCAGCGCCTGTTCGCCGCGCACGCGGAGTTTTTGCAATTGTTCGGGGCTGGCCGATTCCGGGGCACGCAACAAGATATGCGCCAACTGGTATTCCTCGCCACCGCCAGTCGCCTTCTGGTTAGCCAGATAGTTGTCGATTTCGCCATCAGAAATGACAATTTTGCTATCGACCTCTCGCTCGCGCAGACGGACCGTGGTCATTTCGCCGCGAATGTCTTCGCGGAACTTGGCGTACTCGATACCGTCCTTTTCCAGCGCCTGGCGGAATTGCTGCGGGGTCATCTTGTTGTTGGTCGCGATGCGACCAATGGCCTGATCAAGCTGGCTGTCGTCGATACGCAGGCCGGTTTCCCGGGCGTACTGCAACTGCACGCGATCCATGATGACGCGTTCGAGCATCTGTTTTTCCAGGATGTCCTGCGCCGGCAATGGCGTGCCCTGCTTTTGCAATTGCTTGAGCGCATCCCCAAGCCGGGTGCGCAATTCGTAATAGGTAATGACCTCGTCGCCAACGATGGCCACTATGTGGTCAGCCTCAATCGGTTCCTGCGGCGCTGCAAGCAGGGGAGAATTCAAAAAACTGCTCAGGCAGCAGATCAGGGCAAGCAGGCGAAAGAGGGATTTGGGCATGGCGATCATGGGGTAGTGAGCAGGTTGCCGCTGGTTGGCAGTTCGTTAGTTTTACCGTAGCCCGGGACGCTACGGCGAAGCAGGCCGATCGGGTTGGATCCGATACTACTGAAATCTGTGAGTTCGAGCTGGACAAAAATCGACGTGTTCGGCGTCCCGGCAATCGCCTCCAGGCGCTGGGCAACGACCCGCGTCGCCCAGCAACCGGTGTTGTATTCGACACCGGCAATGGCCTCGAGCAATTGTTTGTCACGCAGTGAATAATTGTAGCGGCCAACGGCATACCACTGCGCCGAAATTGGCCACTGACCGGCAATATCGAACTGACTGACGGTGGATTGCTGGGTCAGGGGGTCGCTGGTATAGCGGTAACTGGCACTCAACACCTTGCCGACATCCGGCTGGAAGCGCGTACCGGCCGAGAAACGCTCGGTCGTCCCTGCGTTGTAGTTGTATTCGACCGAAACATCGGCATAGGTTTTGGGCAAAACCAGACCCGTCGCCGATGCGACCAGATTGGAAAAATTGGCGGGGCGAAGAGTCTCACCGGGAATGCTGATCTGCTGCGGCTTGAAGTAATAACGCTGACCAATCATCGCCTTGAAGCGCTCGACACCGGTGCTGGCATCGAGGAACCGAGTAGTCAGCGCCGCCGTTAGCTGGTTGGCGTCATTAACGCGGTCGAAACCACTGTAGCGATTCTCGGAAAATATCTGGGCAAAATTGAAGTCGGTCAGACCCGTGTCGAAGATCGGGTATTGGGCGTTGTTCTGTTCCTTGAAGGGAATATTGACGTAGTACAGACGCGGCTCCAGCGTCTGGATGTAATCATCATTCAGCCATTTGCTCTCGCGCTCGAAGACCACTGTCGAATCCAGCGTGAAGGTTGGCAGCACCCGGGAAAAACTCGTCGCCTCCGTGCCGCTGACTGACTGGTCCAGCTTGTAGCTGGTCATGTGCAAACCGAACTTGGGCGTGATCTGGAAAGCCGGGTGCACGACCGGCAGCGAGACCTGCGGATAAAAGACGAAACGTTCGCCGTTAACCTTGTCCGGATGCGTAAAGCGGGAATACTGGCTCAGCAGGCTGAGGTCGGTTTTTAGTACATTCGGTTTGTAGCCGACGATATTGATCTGCGGCTCGACAAAGTACGGCGGGGTGATTGGATTCGCCGGATCGGTCTGCAGGGTCTGGTAGCGCAGCAACTGCGTGTTGGTTTGCAGCCAGGAAAATGGCGAATAACCGAGCACCACCTGCTGGGGGAGTTGCGTTAGTGAGGTCTGCAGCAGGCGGGAAGACATGTCCTGCCAATACAGGTCGTCCGAGACGCCATTCCAGTTGAGCACACCGGAGAAGCCCCGCCCGAAGTTCTGCTGGTGCTTGAACCGGTAAGCATATCGTTTGCGATCCTCGACCTCGTCATTCGGCATGTACTCAACCCGGCTTTCACCCTTGTAGTTGTAGCCGAGATAATCCACTTCGACGCCCAATTGCAAGCCGCGTTTATCCATATAGCGCGGGTAAATCGTGGCGTCGTAGTTGGGCGCGATGTTCCAATAGTAGGGAGTGGTGAAATCCAGTCCATTTTTTGTCGAAGCCGCAAAAACGGGATGGATGAATCCTGAATGGCGCTGGTTGTTAAGGGAGAAAGAGGCGACCGGAAAATAAAAGATCGGCACATCCTTGAACCACACAGATGCATGCTTGGCATCACCGACCTCTTCGTCGTAGTCAAGATGCATTTCCGAGGATTGCAGGTACCAGTCGGGCCGCCCGGGCTTGCAGGTCGAATAGGTTGCGCTCGTCAGGTGAATCTGGTTCTCGCCCTGAAAATCGATACGCTCGGCCTGGCCGCTCCCTTCCGACAGGCGAGTCGCCTGCTCCGCCGCCGCCGTGGTCAGACCGTAACTATTCGACACGTTCAACATCATCGGTACGCTACTGGTCACCGTGTTGCTGGAAGCAGCCTTGGCCCTGACTACCCGTTGCCGCGCGTAAAACTTGCTCGGTACTTCTTTGACGATGTAGTAATCGGCGTGCTCGGCAAATCCAATCTGCTCGGAAAGCTGCATGCGCAGATGCGGCGTGCTTAATTCAGCCCCTTCCTGCAGCATCCGGACATTACCGGTGGCATCGACCTCATCTTCAAGCGGCCAATAAATCACTTTATCGGCGAAGATCAGGGAAGCGGCTTTACGCAATTCGACATTACCTTCCGCCTCGGTCACCTCATCGATCCGGCCATTAATGCGGTCAGCGATGACGAACAGCGGATAGCTCTCGTCCTTATCTCCCTGTGCCGACACCCGCGGCACGGTATCGGATAAGAATGGCGCCTTCTTTTTATCCAGGATATTGAACTTGCGCTCGATGCGCAGCCGAAGCGGCGTGCCGTCATAGGCCAACTGCAATCCTGCGGTCGATTGTCCAACCGAGACAGAATCAACCGGTTCCGACCCAGACAACTGCCGGCCGACCGCATCGACGGCAGCATGACTCACCGGCATTCCGGTGAACATGCAACAGACAAAAACAGCGATCGGGCGGCGGGCAAAACCGGTCATCAATGGGGTCTGGTAAGGGCCGACACCAGAATGCTTGGTGCCCGGGTGTTAAAATCGGCCCATTTTACAACGAACCCACTCCCATCAGATGTCGCGCGATCAACTTGTTACAGACTGGGTTGCCGGTCGCTTTCCGGACCAGAGCATTCAGATTACCCCGGCCTCGGCCGATGCCAGCTTTCGCCGCTATTTCCGGCTGACCTGGCCGGACGGCAGCACGCGCATCCTGATGGATGCGCCGCCTGAAAAGGAAGACTGCAAGCCCTTCATCCACGTCGCCGGCCTGCTTGCCAAGGCCAAGCTCGCCGCGCCGCGCATTCTTGATCACGATCTCGACAACGGCTTTCTGGTCCTCACCGACCTCGGCCGCATCGGCTATCTCGATGCCATCAACGCCGACCTCAACCTGGCCGACACACTGATCCGTCCGGTGCTCGACACGCTGGTGCAATGGCAGCTTTCAACCAGGGCCGGCATCCTGCCGCCTTACGACGCCACCTTGCTGCGCCGCGAACTCGATCTCTTCCCGGAATGGTTCATCGGTCGCCATCTCGGCTACCAGTTGAGCGACGAGGAAAAGGCCATGCTCGACCGGACCTTCAAGTTCCTGATCAACTCGGCGCTGGCCCAGCCCAAGGTATTCACCCACCGCGATTTCATGCCGCGCAACCTGATGGTGGTCGAAAGCGAAGCCAGCCTGACGCCGGGCATCATCGACTTCCAGGACGCGGTGATGGGACCGATTGCTTACGACGTCGTTTCGCTCTTCCGCGACGCCTTCATTTCCTGGGACGAAGAACAGGAAATCGACTGGGTCGTCCGCTACTGGGAAAAAGCCCGCGCCGCCGGCCTGCCGGTGCGGGCCGATTTCGGCGATTTCTGGCGCGATTACGAACTGATGGGCATCCAGCGCCACCTCAAGGTGCTCGGCATCTTCTGCCGCCTGAAGTACCGCGACGGCAAGGAAAAATACAGCGAAGACCTGCCGCGTTTCATGGGCTATGCCCGCAAGGTGGCCGGTCGCTACATCGCCTTGAAACCGCTGCAAAACCTGCTCGATGCGCTGGAAGGCAACACCGAGCAGATCGGTTACCGTCACAAATAACTGCCGATGAAAGCGATGATCCTCGCCGCCGGCCGCGGCGAACGCATGCGGCCACTGACTGACCAGACGCCGAAACCATTGCTGCAGGCCGGCGGCAAAGCACTCATTGTCTGGCATCTGGAACGACTGGCGGTGGCTGGGTTCAAGGAAATCGTCATCAACCATGCCCACCTCGGTGGGCAAATTGAGGCGGCGCTGGGCGATGGCTCGCAGTGGGGACTAAAAATCGCCTACTCACCCGAACCGCCCGGCGCACTGGAGACTGCCGGCGGCATCGCCACTGCGTTGCCGCTACTCGGCGACGAGGCCTTTCTGGTGGTCAATGGCGACGTTTATTGTGATATTGATTTTGGCAATTTTTCCGGGTTGACCGCAGAAGGTACGCAAACGCTGGCCCATCTGGTCATGGTAGCGAACCCGCCCCATCACAACAGCGGCGATTTCAGCCTGGAGGGCGAACGCGTCATTTACGCCCACGGTGGGCAAACCTTCACCTACAGCGGCATCGCCGTCTTCGCCCCCACTTTCTTCGCCGCTGTAAAGCCGGGTTCGATCATGAAACTGCGCCCGTTGCTCGACGCTGCCATCGCCGCCGGCACGCTGACCGGGGAACGCCATACCGGCCGCTGGGTCGACGTAGGTACACCGCAACGTCTGGCGGAGTTGGACCAAGAACTTCGGGATGCCGAATCGAGGAACCTATGAGCCACGCCCACTTCATTGCTCGCCGCAAACGCCTGCTGCAAACCATTGGCGACGGCGTCGCCATTATCCCCACCGCGCCGGAAGTCATCCGCAACCGCGATGCCCATCACCTCTATCGCTTCGACAGCTACTTCTGGTACCTGAGCGGCTTCCCGGAACCGGAAGCCGTGGTCGTACTGATCGGCGGCAAGAAGCCCAAATCCATTCTCTTCTGCCGCGAAAAGCATGAAGAGCGCGAAATCTGGGACGGCTACCGTTACGGCCCGAAAGCCGCCAAGGCCGCCTTCGGCTTCGATGCCGCCTACCCGATCGAACAACTAGACAAAAAACTGCCCGAATTCCTCGTCGACCGCGACACGCTGTGGCACGCCGTCGGTCACGATGCCGAGTGGGATGTCCGGATCGCCAGGGCGCTGAACGAAGTCCGCGCCCAGACCCGCGCCGGCAAACGGGCGCCGCGCGCCATCCACGACCTGCGTGTCGAGCTCGACGCCATGCGTCTGATCAAGGACGGTGCCGAAGCCGAGATCCAGCAACGTACCGCCGACATCGCCAGCGCCGGCCACGCCCGCGCCATGCACGCCTGCCGCCCCGGCCTGGCCGAATACGAACTGGAAGCCGAACTGACCTATGAATTCCGTCGTCGCGGCGCCGATGCCCACGCCTACACGCCGATCGTCGCCGGCGGCGCCAATGCCTGCGTACTGCACTACGTCTCCAACGACAAGGTGCTCAACGACAACACCCTGGTGCTGATCGACGCTGGTTGCGAAGTCGCCGGTTACGCCGCCGACATCACCCGCACCTTCCCGGTCAACGGCCGCTTCAATGCCGCACAAAAAGACGTGTACGAAATCGTCCTCGCCGCCCAAAGCGC
>CAYWNX010000145.1:0-6843 GCA_964459735.1 uncultured Dechloromonas sp.
AATGATGCTTGGGAAGCTCGGAAAGCTGGTGGCCCAACCCGGAAAGTACGTTCCCCTCGCCTGGAAAATTGCCCAGCAACCGCTTTCCCGCCTGTTTCGGCACGGGGCGTTTCATTTGCAGGGTCAGATGGATATCAATCCCAGATCCCGCTGGTACAACGCTGAGTTTGTGGAGCGCACCGGGGGGTTTTTCCCGGCGGGGGATCGGTCCGGGCGGGAGATCTGCGATCTCGATCCGTGGGACAGCACTCGCCGAGACATGATTGTGTTGTTGTTGCGGACGCTGCTGGTCCGAGGGGTGGCTGGTGACCTGGCCGAGTTGGGAGTCTATCAGGGAACCACGGCGAGACTGATCCATCATTACATGCCGGATCGGGATCTGCATCTGTTCGACACCTTCCAAGGCTTTACCGATCGCAGTGTCTCCGAAGAGCAGCAGCACACGAGTCACGATGTGGAGCCAGGCCAGTTTGCCGATACGAGTGTCGATTCGGTCCGCCGGTACATCGGCTCCCGCAATGGGCGGGTCCACTTCCATCCCGGGTACTTTCCCGAGAGCATTCCCGCCGAGCTGCGACAGCGGACCTGGGCCTTCGCCCACCTGGACGCGGATCTCTACGAGCCCACGCTGAATGCCCTGGAATTCTTTTATCCTCGCATGCCGCGCGGAGGAGTGCTGCTGATCCACGACTACAATGCCTGGCCTGGGGCCAGGAAAGCGGTGGATGATTTCTTCGCAGGGCGGGCTGAACTCCCGGTACCGATGCCCGATAAGAGCGGGTCGGCGCTCATTGTCAAAGCAGCCGGCTGATGGCTCGAAGACTGTGGCCAGGAGGTTTTTCACTCAATATTCTGCTTCGCTCGTCTCTAGCACGAGACCACGCCATCACTTTTGTCACCGAAGTGGTGGGACTGTGCTCCGCCATCCTGCTGCTCAAGCTTGGTGCTGGCTATTGGGGCGCCTCAGGGTTCGGTGAATTTGTGCTGGGGCGAAGGGCACTCGGCTTCATTCAGCTTCCGGTTCTGATGGGGATGGGCCTGGCGGTGACCCGCTCGGTGGCCATGGCTGTCGGCGCACACGCCGAGTCACGAGCCTGGGGCTATCTGGATGCGGCCCTGATGGTCATCGGCGTCACTTGCGGGATTATCGCCCTGGGTCTTGTCATCCTGGCACCGTGGTTTGCCCAGGTAGTTTTCGGTGACGCCCATCTGGCGTCGCTAGCGCGATCACTGGTACCGTGTGTCGCCGGAATGGTCATGCATTCACTGGCCTATGGCTATCTCCGAGGTCGGCGCACGATGGGGGCAGCGAATGTCTTACAGCTTTGCAACATGGCCATCCTGCCGCTGGCAGTGCTGGCGATCCCAGGGCTGCGGGTTGCCGAGATGTACGCCCGTCTGGGCGTCGCTTGGATGGTGGTCTCTGGACTGGCCCTGTTCTCAGCCCGACGGAGTGGGCCACCCCGGGACTCGTTCGAGACCCTTTGGCGGGGGCCGGCGCGGGAGCTTCTGATCTACGGGGTTCCCCGGATTCCTGGCGAGTTCATGTTGGGCGCCCTCACCTTGGTACCGGTCTCGCTGGCGGCCCATCTCGAAGGCAAAATCGTGGCGGGGCAGGTCGGCCTCGGTTTATCCCTCCTGTCGATGACTGGCTCGCTCTTCAATCCGCTGGCGCAAGTGATGCTTCCGCACCTGAGTGCGAGAGTCGCCGCGGGACGGGTGCAGGATTTCCCCCGCTTGATTCTGATTATCGCGGGCAGCTGCACTGCCGTTGGCCTGGTTGGGTGTCTTGTGCTTGAATTGCTGGCTCCGTGGTTACTGCCTCGCTTTCTGGGCCCCGAGTTCGCTAGTGCGGTACCACCCGTCCGGATCATCGTGCTGGCGACCGTCCCGTACGTTGCCTATATCGTCCTGCGCACTGTACTCGACGCCATTCATGCCGCCCCTCACAATACTTCCAACCTGTTCATCGCCCTGGTGGTGCTGGTGATGGTGAGCCTACTGGACTCGGGGGCGTACCGAATTCCGCATGCGGTGTTCGCGGCGCTCACCAGTCTGGGTTTGCTGAGCGTCTGGCGAACCTGGCGGGTGGTCTCAGAGATTGTTCAGCGGGCTCCCCGCGAGGCGAACTCCTGATGTACGAGGCACTCCAACTCGTCTGTCTGGGGCTTCTGCCTCTGGCAGTCGGCATCCTGGCCCGATATACCGAGGGGAGTTGGGTCGCGCCGAGTGCATTCTTCGCCTTTCTCTGGGCCCTGGTTGCCCTGCCGGCGGGTCTGGTATTTCGTGAGGAGCAGGGCATTCGCCTGGCTCTGCTGTGGATTTTCGTGTCGGCGTTGACTGTCTGGGCCGGTGCCTTGGCCGCGCGGCCTTTGGGAACCTGGCAATCGGAGCCTCGGCTCACCGCAACGTCGGCGAGGGAACAGCTTCTCGGTCTGTGGGTCTTGCCCGCAATGGGGATTCTCGCCGGACTGATGGAGGTCTGGTTCATCTTCGCCCGGCAGGGGTATTCCCTGGTGAGCGTATTGTCCTACGCTGCCATTACCCAGCTCACCGCCACCAACCGGTCGGAATACATTTACGGCGACCTGCAGCAGGGTACGCTTGAGCGGGTCGCGCAACTGGTGCTGTATCTGGGGACCATCTTCGCCGGCGCTCTGTTCCGGCTCAGTCGTTCCTGGATCGAGCGGGTGATCGGTGTGGCGCCTTTGGCGCTGACACTGCTCTGCTTCGGTCTGTACGGATCACGAATGGGCGCCCTTTACGGGGGGAGCTTCTGGGTCGGTTCCTACCTTGCGGCGACGATCCTCGCAGGAGACTGGAAAGATTTGATTGGGTGGCGTTTCCTGCTCCGCGTCGGCGTAGTCGCGGGCCTGCTGGGCTTCGGCTTCTCGGTGGGGACCCAGGTCATCCGTTACTCGGCGGCGAATAAGGGCTATACCTGGCAGGCCATCCTGGGGGACGGAGTCTCTTTCGTGGCGGCATTCGGCCTCTGGTTCAAGGATCATGTTCTGCAGGCAAGTGATTTTGTCTGGGGTGGCCGGGTATTTCGCAAGCTGGTGACCCCCTTCGGGCTTGATCGTCCAATCGAGCGAGAGATTCAGGTCGGGTTCACCTCGTCAAATATTTTCACTGTTCTGCGCGACATCATCGAAGATTTCGGGACCTTCGGCGCCCTGCTGTTCCTTTTCATTTACGGCATGGCGGGTCGCATCCTTTTCTGCCGGGTTGCTCGTGGCAGTGTGCCATCCCTCGGACTACTCACCCTCGTTTACGCTTTTGGGTTGACGAGTGTCGCGTTCAGCATTTTCTCGTACACCGTCACTTCGGCCGCCGTCATCGGTTTCATCATCTATTGTACGGTCGCCCCTAATGCGCCTCGACGAATGCTGTCCGGCCCCGGAATGAGGAGCCCAGCCGATCGGCCGGACACGAAGGACTCGACCGGAGAATCAATCAGGATGACACAAGCGTGACTACTGCGCCTGCAAGAGAATTCTCTTTGATCGAACTGGCGACCATCGTTCTGAAGCGGCGCCGCACGCTGATTCTTACGCCGTTCATCGTTACGGCTCTGGCGGTTGCGTTCCTGCTGGTTAGGGGCCGGCGTTACTCGTCCGATTCGGCTTTTCGACCACAGGTTTCCGATGCATCCCCCAGCCGCTTCGCCGGCCTCGCCGCCCAGTTCGGACTGAGTCTCCCCGGCTCCGTTCTCGGCGATCCGGTGCGGTTCTATGCCGAGCTGGCGAAGTCGAGGGACGTGCTTCGAGCAGCGATCCAGACCGAGTATCGCTTCAGTCGCCTGCCCATCTCGCCGGACTCACTCCATGGAAACCTGATCGAACTGTTCCGGATCAAGGCCCGACCCGAGGACCAGATGCGGGTGGCTTTGAGCATGCTTTCGGAAAAGGTCGAAACTCAGACTAACCGGGATGCCGGTCTGGTCCGCCTCAGAGTTGTGACCGAGTGGCCGGAACTTTCCGTGTTGATCAACCGGAGGATTCTGGAGTTGATGGACCAAGCCAATCGGGAGCGGCGGCAGTCTCAGGCCAGTGCCGAGCGGAAATTCATCGAACGACGACTGGCCGATTCCAAAGACGAGCTCGCAGCGGCCGAGGCCGACCAGGAGCGGTTCCTTCAGCAGAACCGTCGTTATCAGGATTCACCACAGCTTCTGCTGCAATACAGCCAGTTGCAGCGGCGGGTCGACCTCCGGCAGCAGGTTTTTACCAGCCTGTCGCAGGCGTACGAACAGGCTCGTATCGATGAAGTGCGCGACACCCCGCAACTCACCATCATCGACGAGCCGGAGGGCTCCGCTCGCCGGGCTGGAAGCCGGGCCGCCGATGCAATCATGTGGCTGATGATCGGCTGCGTACTAGGTGTTTTGCTTTCGGTTGGACAAGAATTGCTAGAGCGTCAGCGGCTATCCGATCCGACAGGATATGCCGAACTTAACCGAACCATCCGGGGTTTCTGGCCGTTCGGCAAACCCCAAGGATAGAGATCCGGCGCGCTATGGATTGTTCCTATCGCTGAACCGCGGGCAGGCCGGTCCCCGCGGTCTGCTCCAAGAAATCAGCCAGAGTCGAATAGACGCCCGAGGCCGAATAGTGCTGCCGATAGGCGTCTTTCGCGTTCTGGGCCATCCGGGCATGATGGCGCTCGTCGCCCAGCAGGGCCTCAACGGCCCGGACAAGGTCCGTGGGATCCCCGGCGCGATAAGAGATGCCACAGTCATGGCGCTCCAGCAGCTCTCGCGCGTCCTCTCCTAGCGAGGAAAGCACGGGGAGCCCCCCGGCCATATACTCGAATATCTTGTTGGGAAGACTCTGGGGTGCGTTATCGGCATACGCGGCAAGTCCAGCCCATGCCGTCTGCTGCAGGGCCGCGATCTGAAGTGCCTTGACCCATCCGGTAAAAACGATGTTCTCCATTCCACTGGCTTGACTTCGCCACTCCGAGTCGCGATGTCCCGCCCCGCTCAGAACGAACTGCAGATCCCGGTGTCCCCGCTCGCGGAGCAGGTTTGCGGCCTGGATCACCGTGGTAAGATCGTAATAGTGGCCGAAGGTGCCGACGAACCAGAGAATCTTCTTGTCCGGGTCGGCTCCCATCGCCTCGAGCACGGCTCTGGCTTCGAAGGGTTCGCTCTCCGCCGGTTCGGGGTAGCCCAGAGGAATCACCCGGTCCCGCTCGGTCGCTGCCCGGCCCGCCGAACGCAGCGCCCACTTCAGATAAGAGGGGGACACCGCGGTAATGCCGGTTGCACCGGCCAGGGCGTTTTTCGACTGCCGCTCCAGACCACTGAGAGCCAGACCGCCGATCCCTCGGAGCGCTCGCGGCAGAGCGTCCCTGATCACATCGGGCCAGAGATCCCTGACATCGATGATGATCGGTACCCCGGCTCGGCGGGCGAAATCTGAGGCCGCCGCAGCCAGCTCTACGGTCGGCGTCGCGGCGAAAATCAGGTCGGGTTTCGCTTCAGCCTGCGCGAGACTCCGGAATTGCCGGGCAACTTTCCAGTGATCTACCATCCGGCGCAAGGAAACGTTGGTCCGATAGCCAGAGCCGTGGAGCAGCTTCAGTCGATAGGTGGGGTTGATTGCAACGGTGGTGTTCCGGGCAAAGCGTTGACGTTTGTGCGAGTGATCGAACGTCGAAGTCCACCAGGTAACATCGTGACCCCGCTCGACCAGATGGCGAGCCAGGACTCCAACTCGCAGCAGACGCTCTTCCCCCGGATCGGTGGGAAGCGGTTCGCCGACGCAGACCAGCCAGATTCGCAGTGAACCTCCCGGATTCACTTTCGGCCTTGAACGTAGATGACTTTCCAGCCGGGCGCCGGTCCGGCGGCGAGCGGGGTCCGGGTGCCGAGCTCGGCGAAATGGGGCGGCAGTTCGGCCGGGGTCTGGCGCATGCCCCGGAAAAGCAGCCGCTTGAGACGGGCCCGCCCCTTCAACGTCCCGGGCACCAGGTGCAACCGCTCGAGCACCTGCCGGGCGGCGGACATGATCGAGCCTTTCAGGCGAGACGCCACGCCGTCTCCCGCCGGCTGCACCGGAAAGGCGCCCTCGACAACGACCTGCATGCCTAACGGACCGAGCGTGGCCCGGAACTGGTCGGCACTGTAGTACTTGTGGCTGTGCGGGCTCCGGATGAAGTCGGGACGTTCGGGATTGGCGTTGGCCAGGAGAATTGATCCGCCGGGCGCCAGCACCCGGGCCATTTCGGCGAAGGCGGCGTCCAGGTCGGGGATGTAGTACGAGGCCTCAAAGAGGAGCACCAGGTCGAACGACTTGTCAGCAAAGGGAAGCTGTTCGGCCGAAAGACGGGTGAGGGGAATCCGGGTCCCGTAGGTTCGCCGCGCAATCGAGAGCAGGGGAGCCGAGTAGTCGCCGCCGATCACCCGGGCGGCGGAGGCGGCGAGAAGGCCCAGACCCTGGCCGCCGCCACAGCCCAGCTCGAGCACCCGACAGCCGGCCGCCAGCGACTGGGCCCACTCGTAGCGGGTCGACAACATGCTGGCGCCCTCGGGCGAAAGCGGCACTCCAACTGTTTCGGTGATGTCCTCGAAGCGGGGCGGGGTGGCCATGACGAGGGAAGATCCTAATCGTACCGCCAAGGTCCGGCAACGTCCGATCAGGGCTGGAGTTGCAGCGTGGTCCGGGGGCTGACGAGAGGGACCGAAAGCCTTCGCCGGGCGAGAATGGTGAGGTATATTGCAGCCATTCCAATGCCAGCGACTGCACCGCGACTGGTACTGCGGCGGACCACTTCACGGGACTCATGAAAAAATTCCGGACCGAGGCCGAGCAGGAAACCGGCAAGAACATCGCGCAG
>CAYWNX010000146.1:0-6784 GCA_964459735.1 uncultured Dechloromonas sp.
TATTTGGTATTGAAGCTGATGGGTTCATCCATGCGCTTGATCGTGACCGAGGGTTTGGGCAGTTGTTCACAAAGGCTTGGGTCGCTCGGCCATGCCGGGCTGGCGGCAAGGAAGCTGGCGAGTGGAAGCATCGCTCGCAGCAGCCCAACGGCGTAAGCCATCTGCCGGCCAATCACGCTGTTGGATGAATCATTGCTGCTGGCACCACCCAGCGTTCGTAATCCTCGGCTGTCACATGGCCCAGCGCCAATGCCGCCTGCTTCAGCGTCGTTCCTTCGTGGCTGGCCTGTTTGGCGATTTCGGCGGCCTTGTCGTAGCCGATATGCGGCACCAGCGCGGTAACCAGCATCAGCGAGCGTTCCATCAAATCTGTAATGCGCTGACGATTGGCGGTGATGCCCTGCACGCAGTGATGGTCAAAGCCAAGCATGCCATCGGCCAGCAGCCGGATGCTTTGCAGGCAGTTGTGGACAATCAGCGGCTTGAAGACATTGAGTTCGAAATTGCCGGCCGCGCCGCCGATGCTGATCGCGACATCGTTGCCCATGACCTGGCAGCAGAGCATGGTCAGCGCCTCGCACTGGGTGGGATTGACCTTGCCGGGCATGATCGAACTCCCCGGTTCGTTTTCCGGAATGCTGATTTCACCGAGGCCGGAGCGCGGGCCGGAAGCCAGCCAGCGAACGTCGTTGGCGATTTTCATCAAGGCAACCGCCAGAGTTTTCAAGGCGCCATGCGCAGCCACTAGCCCATCGTTGGCAGCCAGTGCGGCGAATTTGTTGGTGGCGCTGGTGAAGGGCAGGCCGGTTTTTTCGGCCAGTTCCGCAGCGACGCGGCGGCCGAATTCCGGATGCGTGTTCAGCCCGGTGCCGACTGCCGTGCCGCCAACTGCCAGCGGGTAAATCGAGGGCAGGCTGGCGCTGATCACGGCCTCGGCGTGCTTCAGTTGCGCGACATAGCCGGAAAATTCCTGGCCGAGCGAGAGCGGCGTCGCATCCTGCAAATGGGTGCGGCCAATCTTGATGATCCCGGCGAATTCGGCGGCTTTTGCTTCGAATGTTGCGGTCAACTGCCGAATTGCCGGTAAAACCTCGTTCACGATGCCGACAGCGGCTGCGACATGCATGGCGGTGGGAAAGATATCGTTCGAGGATTGCCCGAGATTGACCTCGTCGTTGGGGTGAACCAGACGGGTGCTACCGCGTTGGCCGCCGAGCAGTTCCGAGGCGCGGTTGGCCAGCACCTCATTCATGTTCATGTTGCTTTGCGTGCCGGAGCCGGTTTGCCAGACGGAGAGGGGGAACTGCCCGACATGTCGGCCGCTGGTCACCTCGGCGGCGGCGCTGACGATTGCCGTGGCCTTGGCGGCCGGCAACAGGCCGAGTTCCTGATTGACCTTGGCACAACTGGCTTTGATCAACGCCAGCGCATGGATCAGCGCTTCCGGCATGCGCTCGGTCGAGATCGCAAAGTGTTCCAGCGAACGCTGCGTTTGCGCGCCCCACAGACGGTCGGCCGCAACCTCGATGTTGCCGAATGAGTCCTTCTCCAGACGGGTCATGGTTAATGCCTCGGGGCGCGCAAGCCGGCGTTCAGGGCATCGGTGATTTCCGCCCAGTCGGCATCGTCAACAATGGATTGGCGCAGAAAGCCCGCTTGCGATGCTGTCCAGAAATGGGCTTCATGGAGTTGCACATTGTCGGCCAGCGGGCTGTGGGTTTCGATGAATCGGGCAATGGCCGCTGCATCATTGGCTTCCCCGAGTTGGGCGAACAGGTTGCTCATGCTGTGTACGGGTCGTTCCATGATGAACTCCTTGCTTGTGCTACCCATGACGACGGTGTTGCCGGTTGGTAGTTGAAATTGGAGTCTATTCCGTCGGGGAAGTTCGGGCACGGCTTCATTGCCGGAGAGTGGCCAATTTCGACCCATCCCCACCCCGGCCCTCCCCTTGAAGGGGTGGGGGAGCGGCTGTTCATGCGATTGCCGACCATGGTTTGCCTGGAGCCGACGCCGTTGCCAATCATCCGCTTGGCGAGCCCGGGCGACACCCCTTCCAGGCGCGCCTTGACGTATTCCGCCCGCAATATCGACACTCTTTCGTTCAAGGGTTCGGAGCCGGTCGGGCTGGTATGGCTGGTTACTTTCAGGCAGAACCTGCCGGATGGCCAATTCACACAAATCGTTCACTTACCTACCGTGTTGCTCAACAATGGTCAGGATAGCTGTCGTTCATTGATAAATAACACCTTTCCTGCAGACCCCACAGTTTTTCGAAAACGCCTGTTTTTTCGCGTCGACCGTGGCATTCGTGCCAGGGCTCCGGCGGTGTTTATCTGCCGAAAATATGTCGTAAATGTTTACATGGTTCACATTGTCAAAGCTGGTGATCCTTTATCCATGCGGCTTTTCGACCGTAGGCATCTTGCTTGCTCTACGTTCAGGGCAGGTTTCAGGTGCCGTCCGGTCGGCGATTCAGACCCGTCACAGGCTATCGATGGTTGCGCAGAGAAATGCAATCAAGCGAATCCGGTGTGCACTCGGGTCCGGCAATACGGGGTGGCTGAGCCGCTTATGGCAGGCACGCGGGGGATCAATGTCGAGCACCACGGCGCGTTGGAAGCGAGGAAAAAATGACCGAACAAGCGGACCACTACGACAAAGGACTCCGGATGCTGCTGGAGGCTCTGACTGCGATCTCCTATCTGAAAGCCGGAGAAGGGAGAGCTGCCGCTATCGCCGAATACGCCTTGGACCAGTATGAGAAGGCCCTACGGAATGTCGACGCTTACGAAGACGACACTGAAACGCAAGGTTTTTCCGGTCATGATCCGGAGCGACGCAGTCAATCCTCGCACCGACGATTCGATCGAACAGTCAACAGCGGCCCCCCCCTCGAGCAGACCGACCGAAGATTTGGCGCCGATCGCCGGGTGAATCCGGATCGTCGATGCAAGCCGTTGATGACCCAATAGCGGCAACCGTTACGGGAAAACTCTGATCCGGCCGCTCTTGGCCGGTGATTGCTTGGCTGAAATTCCGCCCAGTATTTCTCAGCCGGAACGCAACGCCATTGCAAACCGCCGCAATGACAGGCCAAGGCGAATCCTGAGTTATCGAACCCCTCGCGAAGTCTTCTCAGAACTCCTCGAAAAATAACAGCAAAATTTCATGACAGCAGCCACAAATTAGCCAGACGCTATCTGTTGCGCTTCAAACTTGACCCCAGCGGTCAAAAGGCTCGGGGAATCGTTCGTCATGCTGGTTGTCCTCACGAAATATTGCAGAATCGGTCCCTCCACAATGAAGGAACCAACATGCAGGGTAATTCGTGGACAACTGTTGGGCGATATCTCCGCGTAGCGGCTTCGTTCAACACCTAGTTTTAGCCGTGGCTAATGCAGCGCCTCCAGCTTGGCCAGAAGCTCAGCACAGCGCTTCTCATCTGGAACAATTTGATAGGCGGTCGCGATGGCGCGTCGTGCATCGCTTGCCAGGTCATAGCGCCAGCCGTTCTTTTTTAGCAGCGAGATGAGTACGTAAGAGTAATTGAGCAATAGCCGGGGATTGCGGGGCATTAGCGCCCTGGCTTGATTCAGGAACTCCAGCGCTTCGTCAAACTTGCCCAGGCTGGCCAGCTTGACGCCATGGTCCATCGCATCAACCGCTTGCTGGCGTGACGTGTGTACCAGGGCCCGGCCTTCCTCGCCCATGCCGCCCGTCTCAAACACCGCCAGCACGCGACTGGCCAGCACTTCGTCCTCGTGATTGTTGCGCACGACAAATTGCAGCAGATCGCTGGCCACCATCTTGTTGCCCATGATCATGAAGGTTTCGGCCAGATCCAGCGTGGCGGTTGCGGACAGCGCATGGGCGCCGCTCTGGATGGCGTTGGTCACTTCCAGGGCCGCCGCTGCGGCCAAGTCCGGATTGCCGGCGGCGTGATGTACGCGGACCTCCTCGGCCTTGGCCTGGAGTCTGGACTCTTCGCCCGATACCTCACCCGCCAGTTGCACCAGCAGCTTCAAGGCGTCGCCTGATTTATTCTGGGCTGTCAAAACGCGGGCCAGACCCAGATAGGGTGCGGGCACCTTGATGGCGGACTGTGACGATAGCTTGAGCGCTTTGCGAAAGGATTCTTCGGCAATCACCAGATCTTCGCAGCGCAAGGCGCATTCGCCGAGAGCGGTTTGGCGCTGCGCCGAATTGGGCGACACACTGACCGCATCGCTCAGGACGCGCTGGGCATCGCACCACGCGCCCTGACGCCGGTAGGCCAGCGCCAGCACGTCATAGGCTTCCAGACAGTTCGGGTTGTCGGCGAGCAGTTGTTCAAGCTGGTCGCGGGCTCGCCCGAAATGGCCGTCCTGAATATCAATCTTGGCCAGGCCGGTACGCGCCCAGTGCACATCCCGTCGCCCGAGAATTGCCTCGAAAATACGGCGCGCCTTGTCGGCTTGGCCGATGAGCTGGTAAAGCTCGGCCTGGATACGCATGATTTCCATCGGGTTGCCCGGGTCCAACGCCAGTGCCGTCTGGCACAGGCCGATGGCTTTGCCATAGTCCTTGGCGCGTTTCGCTGCCGAGATACCGGAGAGCACCGCCTTGCGCTTGATCAGCTTCTCGAGACGGGTATGCAGCGCCGCTTCGGTGACCGGTTTGAGCAGGTAATCGTCAGGCTGGTGTTCGAAGGCACCCATGACCATCTCGACCGTTTTTTCTGCCGTCACCATGATCCAGATAGTGGATGCATTGATCAACCCGTCATGCCTCGCTTCGGCCAGTAACTGCTGGCCGTTCTTGCCCGGGCCCAGGTGGTAATCGCAGAGTACGACGTCCACGTCGCCCTTGCCGCGGCGCAGAATTTGCAGCGCCTCTTTGGCGTTGGCGGCGACATCTATGCGCCGTGCCCCGCAGCGGCGCAGGAGGTCGCGCAAAATGCCGCGCATCGCTTCGAAATCCTCGATCAGGAGGAAGGATCGGGTCGCAAAATTAACTTTGCCGGGTTCTTCAACAGCCATATGTGTCCTCAAGGCAGGCGCAGAACAAAGCTGCCGCCGCCCAATGTTCCGCCGTTTTCGATCCGGGTGCTGCCGGTACGCGAACGATTCCGGTGCAGCTTGGCAGCTCGTGCCGCAAAATAAAGGCCAAGCCCGGTGCTGCCGGTATTGCCGTTTATTCCCTGTATCGCAGGAAAGGACTGCGCCAACATCAACGGCGGAAAACCCTCGCCATTGTCGTCAACTCGAATCTCCAACTGATCATCGACGACCCGCATGCTGAGTCGTACTCGATCATGGGTGTATTTGACTGCATTGTGCAGCGATTGGGTAACCAGCGCCGCAATCAGTTCGTAATCAAAGTACCAGTTGCGCTCCCGCTCATCCACCACCACTTCCAGGGCAATACCCTTGGCCGCAACCAGGGACTCTATGCGGGCGATGATTTCCGACTGGAAGTAGGCGAGTTCAACTTCGACCGGATCGAAAGGATACATATCGCTGTGAATTTTGTAGAGTGCCAGCAACTGGATCATGTTGTGGTTGACCCGTTGCGCTTCGTAAAGCGCCTGGTAGGTCATGCTGCGCGAGGCGGCGTCAACGGGCAGTTCGAGCAATGCAGATTCCATGTAGGCAGTCATGACACTGATCGAGTTCTTCATATCATGGACCGACGAAACCAGGAATGTTGTTATATCCATGCCGGACTGGCCCTCGATTTCGTTCTGGGCGGTCATGTTCTTTGGAGGCAAGGCATACATGGTGAAACGTTCAGTCGCAAAGGGCAAAGAATAGCATTGCACATAGGCGCAGCCTATTGAATTTTGACGGCTTGGCTGATTGATTCCTGCTGCCAGAGTAGCCTGGTTTCAGCGAAATGTCATGACCTGACCCCCCCTTTTGCTGGCTTTGTCGCTCAACGAATACCAGGTTCGTTATCCCAACCGTGACGCAGCCATTGCAGCAGCTGGGGCTTCGGGAGACTACACACAGCAACAAATTGCCGATTTCTTTGCAGTGCATTATTCAACTGTCAGTCGGGTTTTGAAAAAGATACGTGGGATGGCGAAATGCAAGACCCCCGCGATGTGCCCTCGCGACAGCATGTGGTCGGAGCTGGTCCTATATGGCATTTTTGGTTTGTGAAATAGAGTGGCCATCTCTGGTTAATATTGACGTAACGATATGCACCTTTGCTAACAAGGAGTCCAAAGGAGTGAAGCACCAAGATTACGAACTTCCATCAAGTCTGTTTCGCTATCGACCGAGCAAACGGATAGCAGATGAACTTAGGTTCATGGCAATGCGCTTCAGCAAACTTTCAAGCTTCAATGACCCCTTCGATGGCCAGCTACTTTCAAAGCACAGCTTTTCCGATGATGATTTCCTTGCAGCCCTTCGCCTAGAAGCTGATCGCTATCTTCAAGACGGCCGCCTTGTTCAACCGTCAGCCGACGCGAATCCTGTTCATATGCTTCTGTGGTTTTATAGTCAGGCGCAGGATCCAAAGCTGCCTCGGGAAGAGTTTCTGGATGGGCTGATAGCTTTGCTACGGGAAAAGGGGCTCTCTTTCGGCCCCAGCGATTTTGAACGGGGCGTCATCCATGCGCTGGCCGACACACTTCGCTGTATGTGCTTTTCCAAGAACAAGAGCAATCTATTGATGTGGGCTCACTACGGAGAGAACCATCGCGGCGCAGTTGTCGAATTCAAGGTGCCAAGCGAAAGCGAGATGTTACGAGATCCAAAGGCGGTAAAGTATTCTCCGACAATCCCGGACAGCG
>CAYWNX010000147.1:0-6773 GCA_964459735.1 uncultured Dechloromonas sp.
CGGTCAGCCACCGGGTCAATCTTGAAGTCCGGGCACTGACCGTGGTGGCCACCATTTTCATGCCGGCCACCCTGATCGCCGGTATTTTCGGCATGAATTTCCGCGAAATGCCCTGGCTGGCCTCGCCCAGTGGCTTCGCCTACGTGCTCGGCCTGATGGGGCTGATCGCCAGCATCATGTTGATTCTTTTCTGGCGGCGAAAGTTCGTCTAGGCCTTTTGCGTATCAAGCCAGACGCTTAACCCTTGGGCATTCAACTCAATATCGGTCTCCAACAGCTCAATCAACGCAGGCTCCGCCAACTGGCAGCCGTGGGCGCGGATTTCCGACAGCAAATACGCGCTGAGGCCCTGCTTGATGCGCTGATGGCGGTCGGCGCCGCTACCCTTCTCCGTCAATGCCAAGTCAACCATGACATCCAGACGACGCAGCAAGTCTTCGCCCAGTTTGTGAACATTTTGCACCCGGCTGTAATGCGTCAGGTACATGGCCTCCGGGTTATACGAGAGCAGACGAAGGATCGATTGGCGCATTTCCTGCGGCTCAAACTGGGTCGGCGTTGTGGTCGGAAAAATGAACGGGCGACCATCAACATCGAGTTCGCGGTAAGAAAGGCCGAACATGTCACCGGTAAAGATGCCGCCTGTTTTTTTATCGACAATACAGATGTGATGCCGGGCGTGGCCCGGTGTATCGAGACAGAGCAATTCCCGCCCGGCCAGAGAAATCACACTGCCATCCGGCACTTCAAGAATGCGCCCGGCCGGAATCGGCAGAATTTCGCCATAGACACGCGCCACGTATTCAGCCCCGTAAACAGCACTGACGCCGGCCACGAGTTTGGATGGCTCGGCCATGTGACGGGCCCCGCGCGGATGCACGATCAGCCTCGCATTGGGAAACGCCGCCATCATGCTCCCGGCCCCACCGGCATGATCGAGGTGAATGTGGGTCAAAAAAACATAGTCGACCGCAGCAACATCCAACCCCAGCTTTTTTAATGCCGCCAAGGCATTGGGCAGCACATCGTTGCTGCCGGTATCAATGAAAGCGACGCGGCCATTCTCGATCACCATGTGAATCGCCGCCAGAATCGGGCGTACGTAGCCTGCATCAAAAGCAACAATCCCGTTGCCGTAATCTCGCCAATCGAACATTTCCATACTCCACCGTATTGATGGGCGGATTATACTTGCCCGCTTCAAATCAAACTTAACGCCATGTCCCACTTTTTTGCCGACGACGGGGCCAAAATCCACGTCAAAATTTCCGGAGAAGGTTCGCCGATCATCATGCTGCATGGCTGGACCTCCAGCCACCAGGAATGGTTTCCCTTCCTCAGCACGCTGACCTCAAAACATCGGATTTATCGCTGGGACGCACGTGGCCATGGCGGCCACCCCCTCGGCAACGAGACAGCCCCCAGCACAGAGCGAATGGCGCGGGATCTGGCCAATTTGCTGGATCACTATCAACTGGAAAATGTCACCGCCGTTGGCCACTCAATGGGCGCCTTGACGCTGTGGCAATACATTCGCGACTTTGGCACGGAGCGTTTGGGAAAACTGTGTTTTATTGACCAATCGCCCAAACTGCTGACTGATGAAACCTGGGAGCACGGCATCTACGGTGAGTTCGATCAAACCAAAGCCAGCGAAATGATGTCCTGGCTACATGACGATTTTGCCGAAGGCGTCCTCAAGCTGACCGCCTTTGGACTCAACCAGCGGGCCCGGGAAAAATACCTGGACGGCGCCAGTGGCTGGGAACGCTCACGGGCGGCCCTGCGTGCGCAAGACCCGCGGCCGCTGATTGACTGCTGGGCCAGCCTGACCGCAGCCGACTATCGCGACGTACTCAGCCATATCGACGTGCCGGCCATGCTGGTTTATGGTGGTGAAAGCAATTTCTACCGCGTTGAGACGGCGCACTACGTTGCCAAGCAAATACCCAACGCCATCCTGCATATTTACGAGGGAACCGACCACTCCCCGCACCAATGGCAGCGCGAACGTTTCGCCAGCGAACTGATGGCGTTTATTGCCCAGCCGGCTTGATCAGGCTCGCAAACTTGCGCCGGGCGGCTAGCGCCTTGGGCGCAACGACAAAAGCACAGTAACCCTGGCCAGGATTATTTCTGAAATAGCCTTGGTGGTAGCTTTCAGCAGCATAGAAAACTGGCGCATCCCGCAATTCGGTGACGATGGGTGCGTCAAAGACGTTGCTGACGGTCAGCTCATCGATCACTCCCTGAGCAGCGGCCTGTTGAGCCTCGCTATGCGTAAAGATTGCAGATCGATACTGGGTACCAACATCAGCCCCCTGGCGATTCAGGCTGGTCGGATCATGAATAGCAAAAAACACCTCCAGCAACTGGCGGTAGGAAATCCGCGTCGGATCGAACAGGACTTCAACAACCTCGGCATGGCCCGTCGTGCCGGAACAGACAGCCTCATAGCTCGGGTTTTCGATTGCACCACCGGCATAACCGGAAATGACGCGGTCAACGCCAATTAATTGCTCAAAAACTGCTTCCAGGCACCAGAAACAGCCGCCACCGAAAGTTGCCTTTTCCATTTAACCGCCTCCCGAAAAACAAAAAAGGCGGCCGAAGCCGCCTTTTCATCAGCAAATTCAATCAAGCAGAAAATGAAGAGCCACAACCACAGGTCGACGCCGCATTCGGATTGCGAATGACAAACTGTGAACCTTCCAAGCCTTCCGAGTAATCAATCTCGGCACCTACCAGATACTGGTAGCTCATCGGATCAATCAGCAACATGACACCGTTTTTTTCCATCGTGGTGTCGTCTTCATTTACTTCCTCGTCGAAAGTAAAACCGTACTGAAACCCGGAACAACCGCCGCCGGTGACAAAAACACGCAACTTCAGACTGGGATTACCTTCTTCTTCAATCAACTCTTTGACCTTGTTGGCTGCATTGTCGGTAAAAAGAAGGATGGAAGGCATTTCGGCTACTGCACTCATGGTGGGAACTCCTCGAAAATTGGTGCGAGATTATGCTGGCCCGTGATATCGCGGTCAAATGTATTAGTTTGACGCCGCGAGCTTTAGTTCAACTGATTTTCCGGCGCGATGCACGAGATGCCCTTCAATCACCGCCCCTTGGTGCATTTCGATCATGGCGTAATCGACATCGCCAACAATACGAGCTTTCGACTGCATCTCAAGCGACTCGCTGACCGTCACCGGCCCGACCACAGTACCGTTGGTGACCAGATGAGCGACGCAAACGCCACCTTCGACGCGAGCATGCTCGCTAAGCACCAGGGTGGACGTAGAGGCCCCTTCGGTTGCCTCTACACTACCAACGACCTCACCATCGATCCGCAAGCCCCCCGTAAATCGAATACTTCCCTCGACGCGAGTTCCTGCACCGATCAAACTATCGATGCGTCCCCGAGGCTTGTTTTCACTGCTTTTCCCGAACATAGGCCATTCCTAAAGTTGAGCCAGACGCTTGGACATGAGTGTATCACCCTGCAGAACACGCGCTTCAACCGCCTTCAGTTCAGCACCCAAAGGAAGTTCAAAAACACCTTCACGGCGCAGAAAGTGCTTGATTTCAAGTTGATAATCACCAACTGCTCCCCGCTTATCGGGGAGCACCAATTGCTGCTCCCTGCCAGCCAGCAGAAAGGTGATGGCCAACTGTAGCCGCCCGCGAAATTCAGGGCTTTGCTTGGCGGACTGAAAGGCCAATAGCAAACGATAGCGATAGCGCGCACCCACATCCCGAATCACTCGGAAATTTTCAACCCGCACAACAGCCTCTTCGCCAATAACGGGAATCAATCGCTCGAACAACAGGATATCTTCCTTGAGCGACCGGTTTTCACGCTCCAGACTCTCCAGCCTAGCCAACAGCTGTTGCTGTGCGGCGCGCTCGATACTGACTGCATTTTGACCAGTACCAGCCATCGACCGCAGCAAGTTCAACTCCTCCCTTTGCTCATTGAATTGCTGATGGAGGCTATCCAACTCGCGCCCCATGACGCCCGCCCCATTCCCTCGCAACACCAACCAGATCAGGATGGCGAGCAACAAAAACGCTACCGTGGCGGCCAGGGCAAGCCATTGCCAAGGCAGATGGCTGCGCACCACGACGCGCGACGCCGTTATCCCGAAACGGCGACGAAACTTCTTGAGTTTCAAGGCCGCAGCGGCAATTGGCATAGGAGCGTCATTTCATCCAGACCAAGCATCGGATTCAGCCTCAGCACGCTCAGCCTCATATCCTCGCGCCTCGCCTGACGTGAACAACGGGAATGATCGGCGTCAGCACAAGCCGTACCGCCAACAATACCAATTTTGATCATGACACCTCTAGCGAAAGAGGCTGCATGATACCGCGCACCCAAAAAACAAAAAAGCCGCCCAAAGGCGGCTTTTTGTGCAGTCGAAGCGAATTAACGCTTGGAGAACTGCTTCCGGCGGCGAGCTTTGTGGAAGCCAACCTTCTTACGTTCAACTTCACGAGCATCGCGGGTAACAAACCCGGCCTTGGAGAGCGAAGGCTTCAGCGTGGCATCGTATTCGATCAGGGCGCGGGTGATACCGTGACGCACAGCACCGGCTTGGCCAGACTCACCACCACCGATAACGTTAACCTTGATATCGAAGCCAGTCAGTTGCTCAACCAGTTCGAGCGGTTGGCGAACAATCATTCGACCAGTTTCGCGGGAGAAAAACTGATCGATCGGCTTGCCATTGACAACGATGACGCCGGAACCACGCTTCATGAAGACACGGGCAACGGCGCTCTTGCGACGACCAGTACCGTAGAAATAACTTTCAGCCATGATGACCCCTTAGATTTCCAGAGCCTTCGGCTGCTGGGCAGTGTGCGGATGCTGGTCGCCAGCGTACATCTTCAGCTTCTTCAGCATGGCGTAGCCCAACGGACCCTTCGGCAGCATACCCTTGACGGCGATCTCCAGGGAACGGCCCGGGAAACGCTGCTGCTGCTTCTTGAAGTTTGTTTCTTTAATACCACCGGGGTAACCGGTATGGCGGAAGTACTTCTTATCTTCGGCCTTGTTACCCGTTACGGTGAGCTTTTCAACATTGGTGACGACAATAAAGTCACCGGTATCAACGTGAGGAGTGAAGATAGCCTTGTGCTTGCCACGGAGGCGGCGAGCAATTTCGGTAGCGAGGCGGCCGAGCACCTTGTCTGTGGCGTCAACCACAAACCACTCGCGCTTCACCTCATGTGGCTTGGCGGAAAACGTTTTCATTTAAGTGCCGTCCTGAAAAATGGGGCGCAGATTGGAGAAAGGCGCGGATTCTAGATGAACCACACGTCGAGTGTCAATGACTTTCACCACCGCACTCTACTCAAGACAAAAAAAACGCGGCTCGCTGAGCCGCGTTAAATCCACACCAAAGGAGGAGGGTGGAGGAGACAATCCTGAACCGGAAGACCCTTTGACAAATCACTTCGGTTCGCATGCTTTGCATTGTGCACGAACAAAAGCACGGCAGCAAGAACTATTTGTGCGACGCACAAATTATTTGTTAATGTATTTATTTGTTAGATTTATTAACAATATATACTTGTTTACTATCAATATTTAGTCATAAATAAACATAGATTTCTGATTAATTAATGAATACACCCTGCCAATTACTCCATTCAAAGCAAGCACGTCATGTTGCAGCGCAGCATGCCGCCACTACCCTGCCGGGAAAATTGAAATCCGCTAAAATCCGCGCTCTTTCAAGGAGAAATGCATGGAATGCACTGTGAGATGGATGGGGAACGATGCTGGAATGTCGTTTGTTGCCGAGACAGGCAGCGGCCACGCGGTGGTCATGGATGGCGCACCGGAAGCCGGCGGCAGAAACCTTGGGCCACGCCCAATGGAGATGGTATTGGCAGGCACCGGGGGCTGCTCGGCGTTTGATGTCGTGCTTATTCTCAAGAAAGGCCGGCAAGCAGTTACCAGCTGCGATGTCAGCCTAAAGGCTGAGCGCGCCGAAACAGACCCCAAGGTTTTTACTCACATTCACTTACACTACCGCGTAAAAGGCAAGCAACTTAAGCCTGATGCCGTAGCGCGCGCCATTGAGTTATCCAAGGATAAGTATTGCTCGGCGTCGATCATGATCGCCAAGACGGCAAAAATCACCCACAACTTCGAGATTATTGAAGAAGCCTGAGCTGAAATTCATGCCTAAAGGTGATAGGCGGCCTTGGTCATAACCTTGGCTGCCATTTTCATGGCAGCCTTGACTACCATCGGCAATTCAGAGGCACCATGCTGAATGGCCGTTTCGGCGTGCCGGATTTCATCCAGACGCATTTGCTCGACAATCGCTCTTGAGCGCCTGTCTTCGACTGGTAGCGTGAGGAGGTGGCTATCAAGATGCGCCTCGACCTGACGCTCGGTTTCCGCCAGGAAACCAAGATTCCATTTATCGCCGAGCGAGCCGGCTACCACCCCCATACTCAACGATCCAAGGTACAAGAGAGGATTCAAAAGACTCTTGCGGCCACCCAGCTCAGCAATTCGCTGCTCGGTCCAGGCCAGATGTTCGGTTTCCTCATCGGCAGCACCACGCAAGGCTTCTTTTACCGCCGGGTCCTTTGAGGTCAGTGACTGCCCCTGATAAAGGGCCTGGGCACAGATTTCGCCACAATGATTAACCCGCATCAAGCCAACAATGTGACGCCTTTGCGCCCGATCGAGTTCGACACTCGGCAGATCCCTGCCCGGCAAAGGCCGACGACTGCGCGCCGATGCAGA
>CAYWNX010000148.1:0-6772 GCA_964459735.1 uncultured Dechloromonas sp.
GGATGCCGATATGGAGACTATCGATCTGGCGAACTGTCTGGGTAAAAAGCGTATTGTCCTGTTTTTCTATGCGAAAGACGGGACACCCTGTTGTACCAAGGAAGCGACTGACTTTTCCGACCACGAAGGGGAATTCAACAAACGCGATTGCATGCTGTTCGGCATCAGCCGCGATGACTGCATCAAGCACGCAGAATTTCGTGACAAGGAAGGTATCGGTTTGCCGCTGCTGTCAGACGTCGATGGCAAGGTTTGCAAGCAGTACGGCGTCTGGCAGCCCAGAGAAGTGGACGGCCACAAAAAGTTCGGCATTGTCCGATCCAGTTTTATCATTGATCGCAGCGGTATCATTCGCCATGCGCTCTACAACGTTAATTACAAGGGCCACGCACTGGATGTGCTTCGCCTCGTCAAGGAATTGAATTCATGAATATGCTGGTTGCCAGAAATACCGTCGTTACCCTCGATTATCACGTGACCGATCCGGATGGCGAAGTCGTCGATGAGGGCCGTGATCCGCTCGTTTATTTGCATGGCGGTTACGACGATATTTTCCCGAAAATCGAAGAGGCCGTGCAAGGCAAGGCAATCGGTGAATCAGTGAATGTGAAACTGCAGCCGGATGAGGCCTTTGGCGATTACGACGCCGAAATGGTGCAGATCGAGCCACGCAAGGATTTCCCCAAGGAACTTCAGGTTGGCATGCAGTTTGAAGGCGGCCCGGAAGAGGGTGATGACGAGGATTTCGTGATCTACCGCGTTACGGATATTGCCGACGACAAGGTTGTGCTCGATGGCAATCACCCGCTGGCCGGCATGGCCCTGGTGTTTACCTGCACGGTGACGGCAGTGCGCCCGGCCAGTGCGGAAGAGATCGAACATGGTCATGTCCATAACCCGGGCGATGACGAAGAGACCTGTCACTAAGGCAGTGACTGCCCCGCCCAAGCGGGAGAACTGAAGAAAAGCAGATGCCCGTTTTGACGGGCATCTGCTTTTTTGCATTTGGGCATGCGATTTCCAATCGGCTTCGATAGATCAAAACACGAATACTGTACATTTATACAGTTATCGGATAATCTCGTTTCAACCGGACGCAGAAGCGCATCGGTGGTGTTTGATCAACCGAGTTCTATCAGGAGTATCCGATATGAAGCGTATCCAGAAGTGGTTTGATGTCATTGCCGGTATTTCGCAGGGTGAGCATGATCGTCTCGCCCGTGCCCGGGAAATTTTCGGTACTACCGGCACCGATGTTTCGGCCTTGATAAAGCCGGCTTGCTGGCGCCGTCGGGCGCGTGTTCAAAGCCTTGCTTCATAGCTTTGTGCTTGGCCTTGGTCGGTGCCGTATTACCCCGTGCCGTGGATGCTCTGTTTGGGGGCAGCCAGCTGTTGCACGATCAAGCTGCCGACCATGTCGCCTTCAACATTTACCATTGTTCGTACGGTATCAAGAATACGGTCGATCGGGAGCAGGATGGCGATGGCTTCGGTCGGTAGTCCCACTGATTGCAGCACCAGCACCATACTGAGCATCCCGACACTGGGGATGCCCGGGGCGCCGATGGCGCCGAGCATGGCAATGAAGAAGATAATCAGCTGGTGTGCCAGATCAAGTTCAATGCCGGCCAGGCGGGCGACGAAGAGCGCGGCAGCGGCTTCGTAAAGGGCAGTTCCATCCATGTTCATAGTCGCGCCGAGCGGAACGACGAAATTGGCGATGTCTTTCTTGACGTGCAGATGTTGCTCGACGCAGCGTAGCGTAACGGGAAGGGTTGCGGCGCTGGAGCTGGTGGCGAAGGCGGTGACTAGCGCTTCGCGGGAGCCGCGCCAGAAGCGCAGTGGTGACATCCTTGTCACGATATAGAGCAGCAGGGGCAGGATGATGACGCCATGGAACAGGGTGCTGCCGATAACAACCGCAATGAAATGCGCCAGGCTGTAGAGCAGTGCGTTGTTCTGGCTGGCGACCAATTGTAATAACAGGGCGGCGATGCCGAGCGGAGCGAGGCGCATGATCCAGCCGACGATGAGCAGGCAGAGTTCCTGCAGTTCCTGAATCAGGATACGTAGATTGCGATAACGCTCGCCACCGACGACCAGCGCAATGCCAAGGACGAGGGCGATGATGACGACCGCGAGGATGTCGCCTTGAGCCAATGCCTTGAAAGGATTCTGGAAGAGGCCGTGAAGAAACTGGGCAATGTATTTCGGTAACGGCATCTGGCGCGCCTGAAAGTTTTGCGTTGCTTCGGCAAACATGGAGAGTTGCAGGCCGTCACCCGGCTTGAAAATATGTGCTGCGCCCAGTCCGATGACAATGGCGATCGCCATCGACAGGGTGAAAAAGCTCAAGGTGGCGATCCATACCCGATGCATTTTTTGATTGGCGCGCAGATTGGCGACGCCGACGACAATCGACGCGAAAACCAGCGGAATCAGCACCATGCGCAACAGGTCGAGGAACAGCGTGCCGACCAGCTTGGCGCCATAAAGCGTGTTCTGCGCCAGCGGTGTCGATCCGCTCCCACTCAGCCACCAGCCACCCGCGATGCCAATCAGGCAACCGATCAAAATCTGGCTGTTTAAAGAAATTTTGTGCATTGCTTGTCTCGTGGGGAGCGGGAACGTTTCATTTTATCCGGCCTGCGGTGCATTGCTGTCCGGGGGGCGGGCTGGCATCATGCTTGGCTTTATTCGGCAGGAGTCTGAAATTGGGTGATTTTGAGGTGTTGACCGCAGCATTGCTGGAATTTCGCGATGCGCGCGACTGGCGGCAGTTCCATTCACTGCGCAACCTGATTACTTCGCTCAACCTTGAGGCAGCGGAACTGCTGGAGCTGACGCAATGGAAGAGTGACGCCGAGGTTGAAGCGTTACCGACTGAACCCAAAGCTAGCGAAGCCTTGCGCGATGAGTGCGCCGACATCCTGCTTTATTTGTTGCTGATTGCCGATACTGCCGGGATCAACCTCGCCGAAGCGGCCCGCGCCAAGTTGCTCAAGAATGCCGAAAAGTATCCGGTCGACAAGGCTTTCGGCTCGCGGGCCAAGTATTCGGAACTAGGTTGACTCGCTTTCCAGCCTGAATTGTGCGCCTTCGCCCTGGGCGAGGATTTCGGTCAGTTTCGGCAGGGTTTCGCGCAAGGTTTTTTCCAGCGACCACGGCGGGTTGATGATGAACAGGCCGCTGCCGTTCATGCCGTAGCCGTCCTTCGATGGCGCGCCGACTTCCAGCGTGACATTGAGCCAGTTCGCCGCGCCCAGACGTTTCAGTTTGTCCGGTAATTTGCGTGATTCGATTTTTGACAGCATCGGATACCATAGCACGTAAGTGCCGGTCGCAAAACGCTTCAACGCCTCTTGCAGCCCCTTGACGACATTAACGTAGTCATCCCGCGTTTCGTAGGAGGGGTCGATCAGCACCAGGCCACGGCGGGGTGGTGGCGGCAGGATGGCTTTCAGACCGACGAAGCCGTCGCCGGCGGTGACCGTAATCTGTCGGCCACCCTCCTTGAAGTTGCGCTGGAGCAGTTCGACATCGGTACTGTGCAGTTCGTAAAGGCGCAGCCGGTCGCTTTCGCGCAACGACTGGCTGGCTAGCCAGGGGGAGCCCGGGTAATAGCGCAACTGGCCATCCGGGTTGAGCATTTTGACGAATTCGACATAGTTGACCGCAGCCGGCGGCAGCCCCTTTTTGTCCCACAATCGACCGATGCCGTCGCGGTATTCACCCAGTTTGCTCGCTTGCGCCGACTCCAGCGCATAGAAGCCGGCGCCGGCATGGGTATCGATAATCCAGAACGGCGCCGGTTTTTCGGCCATGTATTCAGCGATCTGGAGCAGAACAAGGTGTTTCAGCACGTCGGCGTGATTGCCGGCGTGAAAGGCGTGACGATAGCTGAGCATGGGGTGGAATCAGTCCGGAAGCGAGTCTAAGGCGACGAATTCTAGCCCTTGATTGGCTTCTATGCATTTACCGATTTGCCGGTGCAAGGTTCGACCCAGCGAATTGAAGGTGATTTTCTGGCCGAACATGAATTTGCCCGGCGGCACGATCAGACCGGAGAACTTGCCGAAGGCGGGCAAACTGTGCAGGAAAACACCGCGCGTCGAGGCGTTGCGGCCGGATGTGACGTCGACCACGCTGACCTGTGGCGAAAGCAATTGCAGCCCAAGTTCCAGACGAGCTGAGCTGGAAGCGATACGCCGAACCAGGCAGACATGAATTTTGCTCGATTCGCGCGGCTGTAAGGCAACCAGTTCACCGACGCCAATTATCGATTTTTCACCCTTGATATAGCGAACCCGGAAGCCGTCCGGACCTTCGTCGACCAGCGACCATTCGCTGGTGACAAAAGCACGCGATTCATGGCGGCCGATACCATCGAGCGCGCGCCGGGAACAGGTGTTGCCATTGACGAAGTTGATCACGGCGCTGAGGCCGCCGATCAAATCGGCGCGCGGTCTGAATTTTGTCCGGTTGAAGCGGCGGGCACTTTTGCCGGTAATGCCGAGGCGCAGGTTTTGCAGCAAGCTCGTTGAGGCATCGAGATCCGGTTGCACCGCTTTGCCGGGTTGGCGGCTCAAGTTGCGATCAAGCGCGGCCAGAACCTGGCTGCAATCGATGATCAAGCCGCCGGCAAGCGGTGTTCCGACCGGCAGCCGAGTAAGCGGGTAACCGGGGTTGCCTTCGCCCGGGCGCACCAGGAAACAGGACTCGGTGGCTTTGTTCTGAATCGCCGGTGATGCCTCTCCGACAGCAGCGTAGGCCGCCAGTTGGTGTGTACAGGTATGGATCGCCTGAAGTTCAGTGCGCGGCAGATTGCCTGGCTCCATATAGGCAAAGAGCAGGGCGCCGAGATATTCGTGCTCGATCGGCGCATTCTCTCCATTCAGCGCCCTGGCACCGGGATCGCAGGCCATCAGATAGAGCTCGTGCAGCATTTGCCAGGAGGTTCCGGATGGTGTGGTGTAGGCACGGCAGGCAAGAAACTGGCGCCGGGTCAGGGCGTTGATTGCGCGCAGGATGCTCTGGTGATGAAGCGTGCTTAACTCGGCCTTGAGCAGGTTTTTGCCGATTTCCCGGGCGATATCGGCATAGGCCGCCGCCAGTGCCTTGAGCAGGTTGTCAGCGTGAATGGCGGCATTGGTCACTTCAGCGGGCAGGGGAAGCGCCGCTTGCATCACCTGCTCTTCAAGCGTCGGCAGGATGTGTTCGGCTGCCTGACGCAAGTCCTCAAGTAGACTGAAGCGAATCTGCAGGTCGGACGCTTCGGCGATTGATGGAATGCCGCGTGAAGTCAGGGTAGCAGCAGCATCAAGTGGCGCCAGGCGGGCAATTGTCTCTAGCAAACTCCTTGTTGCGGCAGCAGGTGTCTGCCTGACAACAGGGTGATTGAAGGGGAACAACTCACGAAAAATCTCTAGCGGGGAACCCATTTTTGGCGATCAATTATTGACGCTCGCATTATCCAGTAAATTTTCATCAATATCTGTGGAGTATTTCCGGTCTTACGTATACTCGCGCCATGGACTTGTACGAACTTCTGGCCCTCGCCTTGATGGTGGGCGGCATCTGGCTCTGGCTTGATACCCTCAAAGCCCGTGAAATCGGGATACATGCGGCACAACAGGCATGTGCCGAAGAGGGGCTGCAATTTCTCGACGAAACTGTCGTCGGCAGTTTTTTCCGCCTGGCACGCGATGACGATGGGCATCTGCAGCTGCGTCGTGTCTATGCCTTCGAATATAGCGATACCGGCGACAATCGACGTACCGGCAGCGTCACGCTGCTCGGTCATACGGTCGAGTTGCTGCATGTTCGCCCTCAACTTTATGTGGTGCCCAAGGCACCGGAGAATCATGAAACCTTCCATTGAAAGAATCGATTTCCACGGTATTGAAGCGCTGCGCCTGAACGGTCCAAAAGGGTCGAGTGCCGTCATCAGCAAGCTGGGCGGGCAAGTGCTCTCCTGGATTACGCCGGATGGCCGTGAGCATCTCTATCTTTCGGAAAAAGCCATTTTTGATGGCAGCGTGCCGATTCGTGGCGGAATTCCCGTCTGTTTTCCGCAATTTTCCAGGCTGGGTGATTTGCCCAAGCACGGTCTTGTCCGCACCCGTCAATGGTCGCTCGATACCGAACGCTGTGCTGACGATTACGCCCTGGTGACGCTAGCGGTCAGTGACGACGAAGCCAGCCGCAGCCTCTGGCCGCATGCCTTTACGGCTGAAATTACGCTGATGCTGGAGGTTGACCGCATCGACATCGAATTTTGCGTCACCAATACCGGCGGCCTGCCATTTGACTTCACCGGCGCGTTGCATTCCTACCTGCGTGTTACTCAGGTGGAGGATATTTCGGTTGAAGGGCTTTACGGCCACCACTACCGCGATTCAGCCAACGGTGACCAGATAGTCCGCGATAGCGGCATCGAATTGACGATCGATCGCGAAGTGGATCGCGTCTATCACGATGTTCAGCGGCCGCAACAGCTGAATGCCGGCAATCTCAGTCTGAACATCGAGAATCAGGGCTTCCCCGATGTCGTGGTCTGGAACCCGTGGGTCGAACTTTGTGCCGAAATGAAAGACATGCCGGCCGATGGCTGGCGGCATATGCTCTGCATCGAGGCGGCGGTGGCGCAACAGCCAATAAACCTGCCGGCCGGTGAAGAGTGGTACGGGCGGCAGACGCTGGTTGCGGTTTGATCCATTGATCCTTTGATCCAGGCGGGTTTCGCATCAGGAAATCATCGGCTATCATCAAT
>CAYWNX010000149.1:0-6761 GCA_964459735.1 uncultured Dechloromonas sp.
GCGTTGACCGAGGTGCTCGGCATCGATGTTCAGGTGGGGCGTACCGGGGCGATTACGCCGGTGGCTCGTTTGAAACCAGTCTTCGTCGGTGGGGTCACGGTGACCAACGCGACGCTGCACAACGAAGACGAAGTCCGCCGCAAGGATGTGCGGATTGGCGACACGGTGATCGTTCGCCGGGCCGGCGATGTGATTCCCGAAGTCGTCGCCATCGTGCCGGAAAAGCGCCCGACGAAACCGGGCAAGGATTTGTTTGACACTGAACCCGTCCAGCCGCCATTCGCCATGCCGGCAGCCTGCCCGGAATGCGGTTCGGCCATCGAAAAAGGCATTGACGAAGCAATTGCCCGCTGTACCGGCGGCCTCTATTGCCCGGCCCAGCGCAAACAGGCACTGCTGCATTTCGCCGCTCGCCGGGCGATGGATATTGAGGGATTGGGCGACAAGCTGGTCGATCAGATGGTCGATGCCGGCTTGCTGCATTCACCGGCTGATCTCTACGGACTGACGCTTGAAACGCTGGCTGGTTTGGAGCGGATGGGTGAAAAATCGGCGCAGAACCTGATCGCCGCTATTGAAAAGAGCAAGCAAACCACGCTAGCCCGGTTTATTTTTGCGCTTGGTATTCGCAATGTCGGCGAAGCAACGGCGCGCGACCTGGCCCGCCATTTCGGTCAGCTCGAAGCATTGCTGGCCGCCGATGCCGAGGCTTTGCAGCAAGTCTCGGATGTTGGCCCGGTTGTGGCCGCCAGTCTTGCTGCTTTTCTCGGCGAGCCGCATAACCGCGAAATTATCGAGCGTTTGCGGGCTGCTGGCGTGGTCTGGACCGAGGCGGCGCCAGCCGACACCGGGCCGCGGGTATTTACCGGCAAGACGTTGGTCCTGACCGGCACGCTGCCGACGCTAAAACGCGATGAAGCCAAGGCACTGATCGAAGCGGCCGGCGGCAAGGTGAGCGGCTCCGTATCGAAAAAAACCGATTTTGTAGTTGCTGGCGAAGAAGCTGGCTCCAAGCTGGAAAAAGCCCAGGAACTCGGTGTTCCGGTGATTGATGAGACAGAATTGTTGAAATTGCTCGAAAAGGGAATCGAAGAATGAAAAAAGTTCGTAAAGCAGTTTTTCCCGTTGCCGGCATGGGCACCCGCTTTCTGCCGGCCACCAAGGCCAGCCCGAAGGAAATGTTGCCCATCGTCGATAAACCGCTGATCCAGTACGCCGTGGAAGAAGCGGTGGCGGCCGGTATCACCGACATGATTTTCGTCACCGGCCGTTCCAAGCGGGCTATCGAAGACCACTTCGACAAGGCTTACGAGTTGGAATCGGAACTCGAAGCGCGCGGCAAAATGGAGTTGCTCGAATTTGTCCGCAACATGATTCCGAAGAGCATCAACTGTATCTACATCCGCCAGGCCGAAGCGCTCGGACTTGGTCATGCCGTGCTCTGTGCCAAGCCGGTGATTGGCGATGAGCCTTTTGCTGTTTTGCTGGCGGACGACTTGCTCGACGGCGAACCGCCGGTGATGAAGCAGATGACCGATACCTTCGACTACTACCGCTGCTCGGTGCTTGGCGTGCAGGACGTACCGCGCGCCGATACCAAGAGTTACGGCATTGTCGACGCCCGGCGAGTGGCTGACCGGCTGGAACAGGTCAATGCCATCGTCGAAAAGCCGAAGCCCGAAGAGGCGCCTTCCACACTCGCCGTCGTTGGCCGCTACATTCTGACGCCACGCATCTTTCATCATCTGGAAAACATCAAACCCGGTTCAGGCGGCGAGATTCAGCTGACCGACGGTATCGCCTCGCTGCTCAGTGAAGAGCAGGTACTGGCTTATCGTTATGCCGGGACGCGTTATGACTGTGGTTCCAAGCTGGGTTATCTCCAGGCGACGGTTGTTTTTGGCCAGCGCCACCCTGAAATCGGGCCGTCCTTCGATGCCTATCTGAAGACGCTGGTGGCTTGAATGGACGCGCAAAAAGCCCGCAAGCTGCTTGCCGAAGCCGACCTGATTCACTCGGAAGCTGCCGTTCAGTCTGCCCTCGACACGGTGGCCAAGGTCATTCGCGAACGCCTTGCCGACAAGAATCCGCTGGTCCTCTGCGTCATGACCGGTGGCGTGATTTTCTGCGGTCAACTGCTCCCCAGGCTCGATTTCCCACTCGATTTCGATTATCTGCACGCCACCCGCTACGGTCCGGATACCCAAGGGGGCAAAATCTCCTGGCGGATGGCCCCATGGATTTCAGTCAAGAATCGGACGGTACTGGTCATCGATGACATTCTCGATGAGGGTATTACGCTGGCGGCGGTGAAGGAGAGTCTGATGCATCTCGGCGCCGCCGAGGTCTTGCTGGCGGTGTTCTCCGACAAGTTGAATGGCAAGAGCAAGCCTATTTCTGCCGATTTTTGCGGGTTGACCGTACCAGACCGCTTTGTATTCGGTTATGGCATGGATGTTGACGGTGCCTGGCGGAATCTGCCGGCGATTTACGCCATGAAGGAATCGGAGTGAGCGGTGCAAGTGTGGCCGAGTTCATCGGCTATTGGGAAGTCGAAGGGCAGGCCTACGTTCGACGTGGGGATTACGAGTGGATGGCCTCGCTGGTGTCTGGTCAGCGCGTGCTGGAAATCGGCTGCGGGGTCGGCTTTGCAACGCAGGCGCTGGCCGCCCGGGGCTTGAGCGTACTGGCGCTGGATACACTGGACGAATGCCTGGCAGCAACCAGGGCGCGCGTTGAGGGCAGGGATGTCACCTTTCTGCAGGCCGAAATAACCGCCTTGACTGACGAACAGCGGGCCAAACTGGAAAATTTTGCGCCTGATACGGTTGTTTGCTGGCTGATGGGCGCACCCGCTGAAACTACCGGCGCCAGCGCGACCGATGGCGGGCAGGCGGTGGCCGCCTACCGTGAAAAAATTCATCGCACAGTGGCCGAACTGGCCGCTAATCTGCCCACGGTGCAGGCTTTGCATTTTGTCGACCGCACCGCGATTCCCTGGCAGGCCAAGGATATCGGCCGGGATACGCTAGTTCGTTATCACAGCGACAAAACACTGTTCAATTTGCCGTGGACCGCAGAACGCCGTAACGCGCTTTATCGTAAGCTCGACGACAACGGAGTCGCCATGGCGAAATTTCGTAACTCACACCCTTCGCTGAAAAGCGTGGTGCCGACGCTGGCTTCGTTGCTGGCCGAAAGGAAGAAATAACATGCTGGCAATTATCGGCGGCAGTGGTCTGACGACCTTGTCCAACCTTGATGTCTCGCACCGCGAAGTTGTGCGTACGCCCTACGGCGAGCCTTCCGGCCCGGTGGTTTTCGGGCAGATCTGCGGCAAGCCGGCGATGTTTCTGCCGCGCCACGGCTATGGTCATACCATTCCACCCCATGCCGTCAATTACCGCGCCAATCTTTGGGCGCTGCATCATCACAAGGCGGCCGGCGTTATTTCCGTCGCCTCGGTCGGCGGTATCCGCAGCGACCTGCAGCCGGGGGATATCGTGCTGCCCAATCAGATCATCGACTACACCTGGGGTCGCAAATCGACCTACTTTGACGGCAACGGCACGCCGGTAACGCATATCGACTTCACCGAGCCCTATGATCGTGAACTCTCCCGTCGAATCTACGAAGCCGGCAAACAACTGGGTATCGAAATCAAGATCGGTGGCGTCTACGCCGCGACGCAGGGCCCACGCCTCGAAACTGCTGCCGAAATCAATCGTCTGGAGCGCGACGGTGCCGATCTGGTCGGCATGACCGGCATGCCGGAAGCAGCACTGGCCCGGGAACTCGGCTTGCCGTATGTTGCCATCAACGTGATCGCCAACCATGCGGCTGGCCGTGGTAGCAGTGCCAACGGCATCCATTTTGAAAGTCTGGATGTTGTGCTGCAGGAAGCGATGGGCAAGGTCAAGGCGATCATCGAAAAGCTGGTTGGCTGCCAGAATGGCGGCCAACCAGTCAGCTTGTCGGCGTAAAGCGCCTCAGAGTTTGAGGCGGTTTACCAGCTCGGTTTCAAGGCGGATGCGGCTGCTGCTTTCCCGCAGGTCGCCGCCGCTGATCAGGAAAACGTCCTCGGCGCGCTCGCCGAGCGTCGTGATCTTGGCGGTGTGCAGGTGGGCTCCGTGTTCAGCCAGTATATTGGCGACGGTATAGAGCAGCCCCGGCCGGTCAGCCGTGACCAGCGAAAGTATGAAATGCGCCCCTTTTTCGTCGCCGAGAATGCTCACTTCCGGCTTCATCGGGAAGTGCTTGACCTGACGCGACAGCCGACCGGAGGAGGGCACCTCCGGCGGCAACTGGTGAATCAGGCGCTCTTCCAGTTCATGTTCGATGTAAGCCAGCATTTCGCGGTTGTTGTCGCGATTCTCGACATCGATCACGACAAAGCTGTCCAGCGCGTAACCATGTGCTGTCGTGTGAATCTTGGCATCGACAATGCTATAGCCGGCGCGGGCGAAGAAACCGACAATGCGGGCAAAAAGATCCGGCTGATCCTGCGTGTAAACCATCACCTGCAGGTCTTCACCTTCCTGATGCAGGCGGGCGCGGACGACTGGCTTGTTATTGAAAATCCGGTAATGCAGCGAGCGCGTGTGCCAGGCAATTTCTTCGGCTGAATGGCGGAGGAAATAGACCGTGTCGAGCTGCTTCCAGAGCCGCTCATGCACGGTGTCAGAGAGGGCGAAGTAACGCAGCAGGCGCATGGCTTCAGCCTGCCGCTCGGCAATGATGCCATGCGGGGCAGGGGCTTCACCCTGGCTCAGGTGGTGCAGCGTCTGGTAGTAAAGATCAGCCAGCAGTTTGCCTTTCCACTGGTTCCAGACTTTCGGGCTGGTACCGCGGATATCGGCATGGGTGAGCAAATAGAGCGCCGACAGGTGGCGGGCGTCACCGACCAGCCGGCTGAAATTGGCAATCACGTCGGGGTCGGTCAGGTCTTCCTTCTGGGCGACCTGCGACATCACCAGATGATGGCGCACCAGCCAGACGACCAACTCGGTATCTTCGGCATCCAGCGCGTGTTGTTCGCAGAACTCCTGGGCATCGGCCGTGCCGAGTTCCGAGTGGTCACCGCCGCGCCCCTTGGCGATATCGTGAAAGAGGGCGGCGATATAGAGCAGCCAGGGACGATCCAGTTCGATGATGATGCGCGAGCACAAGGGGTAGTCATGCGCGAACTCGCTCATCGTAAAACGTCGGAGATTGCGCAAAACCTGCAAAATATGCTGGTCGACCGTGTAAACGTGGAAAAGGTCGTGTTGCATCTGACCGACAATACGGCCAAAGCTGGGCAGGTAGTTGCCGAGAATGTCGAGCTGGTTCATGCGCCGGAACTCGTGCACGACGCCCCGCGGACTCTGGAAAAGCTTCAGAAAGGCGGCTCGATGCGCCGGATTGGCACGAAATTCAGGCGTAATCAATTCCCGTGCTCGCCACAGCGCACGCAGTGTTCTGGCCGACATGCCATGCAGTTCATGGTTTTCCTGCATGACCAGGAAGCTGTCGAGGATGGCGGCTGGCTGGCGTTCAAACAGGTTTTCGTCACGGATATCGAGCAGATTGCCGACTGACTGAAAGTTCTCGTCGAGCACTTGGGGCATCTGCTCGCTTTCCGGCGCCAGGGCGGCCCCCATGTTTTGCAGCAGAATGGTGTTGAGCAGGGTAACCGCCTTGGCGGTGCGGTAATAGCCCTGCATCAATTGCTCGGAGGCCCGCTTGGCTGGGGTCGAGCTGAAGCCAAACTGATCGGCCAGCGTGTTTTGATAATCGAACAACAGGCGGTCTTCACGCCGACCGACCATAAAGTGCAGGCGAATACGCAGGTGACGCAGATAGTCCTCACATTGTTCGCCGTACGCCATTTCCTCACGGGTCAGGAATCCGTTTTTCTCAAGATCGGCCCAGCTTGAACCGTAGTTGGCCGCTTGGGCTATCCAGAAAATAACTTGCAGGTCACGTAAGCCCCCAGGCGACTCCTTGCAGTTCGGTTCCACGCTGTAAGGCGTTTCGTTGAACCGAAGATAGCGCTCCTGTTGTTCCAGGCGCTTGGCTTCAAAAAAAACCAGGGGGTCCAGGTTGCCGTGCAGTCTTTTTTCGAAAGTCGAAAAAAGCTGCTGGTGGCCGGTCAGCATTCGTGCTTCGAGCAGCGAGGTTTGCACTGTAATGTCGTTGGCGGCCTCATCCAGACATTCCTGAACGGTGCGTACGCTATGGCCGATTTCCAGGCCGATATCCCAAAAATAACCAACCAGTCGCTCCAGTTTTTCCTGTAATGGCGTGCTGGCCTCCTGCGGCAGCAGGATCAGCAGATCAATATCGGAAGCCGGGTAGAGCTGGCCACGACCATAGCCACCGACTGCGGCGAATGCCAGAGTGTCGGGGAAGTCAAGCAAGGCCCACAGCTTCCTTAGAACGATGTCGACCTGCATGCTCCGTTGCCGAAGCAGGGCGACGGCGTCGCCGGTTTTCTCGTATTGCTGCTGCAGTTGTAGTTGATTGGCTTTTACTTCGCCCCGCAGGGCGGCAACTTCGCTTGACATCAACGAATCCAGTCAGGTTTTGGGCGGCAGGCAGCGGAAAGGGTCATGATTTCATAGCCTGTTTCGGTAACCAATACCGTGTGTTCCCATTGTGCAGAAAGACTGCGATCCTTGGTCACAATCGTCCAGCCATCCGCCATTTCACGGATAGCGGCCTTGCCGGCGTTGATCATCGGTTCAATGGTGAACATCATGCCTGGCTCCAGTCTGGGG
>CAYWNX010000150.1:0-6722 GCA_964459735.1 uncultured Dechloromonas sp.
GATCAGCATCGAGCTAACCGAGGTATCCATCGTCGGGGTGATGGGTCAAACGCTTGAACTGGTCGGCGAGCGGGCCCGCGCCAAAGGCATTGCAGTGAAGGTGCAACGAGCCCACGACCTGCCGCAGGTCTGCCTGACCGATCGGTTGCGGTTAAGCCAGGTGCTGCTCAACCTGCTCTCCAATGCCATCAAATTCACCGAGCGCGGCAGCGTGACCTTATCGGCCACTCGCCAGGGCGATGATCTGGTGTTCAGGGTCAGCGATACGGGTATCGGCATGACTGCCGATCAACTTGCCCTGCTGTTCAATCCATTCCACCAGGCGGATAGCTCAACTACCCGCCGCTATGGCGGCACCGGCCTCGGCCTGGCGATCAGTAAACGCATTCTCGAGTTGATGGGCGGCAGCATTCGGGCGGAGAGTCAGCCCGATGTCGGCAGCACCTTCGAGTTTTCTCTGCCTTTTTTGCCGTCGACCGTAGCAGTCCAGCCATCGACTCCTGAATCCGGGCCCGAGATGCCTCTGTCATTCAAGCCCCTGGCAGGCATTTCGATCCTTGTGGCCGAGGATGACCCGATCAACCAGTTGGTGATTGAAGACAACCTGACCGAAGACGGCGCTACCGTGGTGATGGTGGGCAATGGCCGGGAGGCGGTGGAAAGCATACTGCGGGATGGCGGCCTGGCTTACGACGTGGTGCTGATGGATATCCAGATGCCGGAAATGGATGGCTACGAGGCGACGCAGCTGATTCTTGAAAGACGGCCTGATCTGCCGATCATCGGTCAGACGGCCCATGCCTCCAATGAGGAGCGGGAAAAATGCCTGGCTGCGGGAATGGTTGGCCATATTTCGAAACCGATCAATGCTCAGGCGCTGGCAACCCTTGTCCGACAGCATGTCTCGTCCAGGAACGCACCCAATCAGGGTATTGCAGAGGTCAAAACCATCCAGTGAGCCATGCTTTGAGGGGTTGGGTCCGGCCACAGATATCCAGGACGAAAAAACACAGACCAATGTTCTGGAAAAACGGCTGGATCAGTTTCTACCTATATTAATATCCGCAGAGCCTCATTCCGCCCAAGAGGCTTTTGTGGGGCAGCGGTCTTACCTTGCCCCGGTAGCGCAAAAATAAAATTCCCCGAATAGAGCACGCATGAAAACATTAAGCCCCGAACAAAAACGTCGGCGATGGTTAATCCTCGGCATCGTCGCCATCTCCTACGTCCTGTCCTTTTTCCAGCGCTTCGCCCCGGCCGGCATTGCGCAGGATCTGGCCTCCGCCTTCGAGACTTCCGCCGCCTCGCTCGGTGTGCTGGCCGCCACTTATTTCTACGTTTACACGGTGATGCAGGTGCCGACCGGCATCCTCGCCGACACCCTCGGACCGCGCCGGATTCTGGCGCTGGGCGGGCTGATCGGCGGGGCCGGCAGCATTCTGTTCGGTTTTGCGCCGACCCTCGATGTCGCCTTGTTCGGACGGACGATGATCGGGCTTGGCGTCTCGGTGACCTTCATCGCCATGCTCAAGCTGATCGCCGTCTGGTTCGAGGAAGACCGCTTTGCGACGCTGGTTGGCATCTGCATGCTGGTCGGCAATCTCGGCTCGGTGCTGGCCGGTGCGCCGCTCTCGGCGCTGGCCCAGGCGAGCGGCTGGCGCGGCGTGTTTATCGGCGTTGGCGCCCTCTCCATGGTGCTGGCCGCACTGTGCTGGGTGATTGTGCGTGACCGTCCGGGTTTTGTTGGCGAGCCGGAAACCGCCGGGCCGAAGTTTGACCGTACCGTGGTGCTGAAAAGTCTGCTGGCGGTGGTGCGCAATCGCTCGACCTGGCCGGCCGTGCTGGTCAATACAGGTACCTGCGGCGCCTTTTTTACCTTTGCCGGGCTGTGGACCGTGCCGTATCTGATGCAGGTGCATGGCATGGCCCGTTCGGTGGCCGCCTCGCATTTGTCGCTCTGGTTTGGCGGCTTTGCCGTGGGCTGTTTCTTCATCGGGACGATTTCGGATCGTCTGGGCCGGCGCAAGCCGGTGATGATCGCCAGCACCCATCTGTTTGCCGCCATCTGGCTGATCTGGTGGTCCTGCGTCAGCATGCCGCAATGGGCTTCCTTTGCCCTGTTTGCCTTGCTCGGTCTGGCCACGGCGGGTTTCAGCCTGACTTGGGCCTGCGCCAAGGAGGTCAATCCGCCGCTGCTCTCCGGCATGTCGACCAGCGTTGCCAACATGGGCGGTTTTCTCGCCGCGGCCTTGTTGCAGCCACTGGTCGGCTGGGTGATGGACCTTGGCTGGCAGGGTGAAATGGTCAGCGGGGCGCGTTTTTACAATGTCGAAACCTGGCGACACGGGGTATTGGTCGTTACCCTCTGCGCCATCATGGGGGCAGCCGCCAGTTGGTGGATTCACGAAACGCGCTGCCGCAACATCTGGCAGCCGCCCGGGAACTAAGCGCTGAACAATTGATCACTAGAAAACTGTACGGGTCGGAAATTGACTTTCCTGTATCTGTGATGTTTTGCGTAATCTGCAAGAATGGGTGAGTCAAATAGAAAATTGGTCAGACAAGATGAATGCGATAGCGATACCAGTTCCCGATTCAATTCCTGAAGAGCCGGTCAGCCGGCGATTTCCGGGCAATAAAGGCATCTGGGTGGGGATTACCTGCGAACTGGTCGAGTTTCTGGTGCTCTTCATTGTCTATTTCGTTTCCCGGGCCCATTTCCCGGATGCTTTCGAGGAGGGCGCCGAGCGCCTCTCCCGGATCTCGGGGACGGTCATTACCCTGCTCATGGTGACCAGCAGTTTTTTCATTGCCTGTTCGGTCGCCGCCATACGGGCCGGCCAGCGCCGTCGCTCGATCTACTGGTTGATCGCCGGCCTGGTCGTGTCGCTCGGCTACCCGGTCGCCAAGATCATGGAAATCAACTGGAATCTGGCACACGGCATCAATGGCGAATCCGGCATCTTTTTCACGGTTTATTACTACCTGACCTTCAACCATTTCGTCCATGCCACCTGGGGCATTCTCGGCATCCTCTGGGTGCTGGCCCGCCATCTGGTCGGCGGCTATACGGCGGAGGACCATAGCGGCCTGGAGGCGCTGGCCAGTTACTGGCACGCCACCGACATCATCTGGCTGATCATCTTTTCGTTCTTTTACGTGCTGGCTTGAGTCATGACTAATACAAACGACAATACTCCCTCGACCGCTCTGGCGCCGCTGACCTACGCCTGGCTGGGCCTGGTCGTCCTGACTCTGCTCGGCCTTGGGCTGGGCCAGTGGTTTCGCGGTGCCGGCTGGCAACCGCTGCTGGTTGCCGCCGTTGTCTGGGTCAAGAGCTGGCTGGTCTGCCGGCACTTCATCGAGTCGCATCTGGCACACCCTTTCATTACCAAGATGATGCGCGGATTTATCCTGTTTGCGCCGATTGCGCTGATCCTGACGGCATTTTTCGGCAGCCAGTTTGCCCGCTGGGCAACATTGTAACCATTCGTCGGTCAGGGGGACGAGGATGAGGTTGGCAGCCTGACGCCGGGTTGAGTCGAGAGCAATCAAGTTGATTGCTTAAGTAAATTAGGCTATTCTTATATTCATGAGAAAGCCTATGATTTTTAGCCTTTTTGCGGCGTTGACCGTGGGGTTAGTCCCTGCTTCCGTAGTTGCAGCTGCCGCGACACCGTCGCTGCCCGTTGTTACGGTGCAGCGGCACACGGTCGATCTGACTTTCCCGGCCGAATCCCTGGTCGAAGCCGTGCAGCAGGCCACCATCGGGGCGCAGGTGGCGGGGCGGGTTCTTGAGGTCAAGGCCGATGCCGGGCAGGTGGTAAAAAAGGGTGATCTGCTGATGCGGATCGACGCCCGCGAGGCCGAAGAGGCGGTGCGGGCAGCGACGGCGCAGTATGCCAACGCCAAAATCAATTACGAGCGCAGCAAGAGCCTGCGCGATCAGAAGTTTCTCAGTCCGGCTGCGGTGGACAAGGCAAAAGCCGATTTTGATGCGGCGACCGCCAATCGCGCCGCCGCCGGCGCCAGCCAGAGCCACGCGACGATTGTCGCGCCGATCAACGGCATCGTCGCCCGCCGCCACGCCGAACTGGGCGACATGGCGATACCCGGCAAGCCGCTATTCACCATCTACGAACCGGGCGGCCTGCGCGTCACCGCCAGCGTGCCGCAATACCGCCTGAAGGACATGCGCAGTGTGAAAACGGCGCGGGTTGAATTCCCCGAATTGGGTAAATGGGTCGAGGCAACGGCGGTCAACCTGCTGCCGATGGCCGACGCCACCACTCATGTTTCGCAGATCCGGGTCAGTTTGCCCATGCTGCCGGAAGCCACGCCGGGCATGTTTGCCCGGGTCCATTTTGTCGTTGGTCAGGCGGAAAAACTCACCGTGCCGGCGGTAGCCGTGGTGCGCCGCGGCGAGGTGGCCGCGGTCTATGTGGCGGCCGCCGACAATCGCCTGAGCTTGCGCCAGTTACGACTGGGCGACGCTGTCGGGCAAGGTGAAATTGAAGTTCTGGCCGGCCTCGCCAGTGGCGAAAAGGTGGTTACCGATCCGGTCAAGGCTGGTATTGCATTAAAGAATCCGCGCTAGCGCCGTAGCCCAAAAAACAAGACAGCCAGCGCCCGAAGAGACAATTTGCCCCGCCGGGGCAAAGTACAAGGAGGAGATTGAGATGGCGCACATTGTGATTGTCGGTGCCGGTCTGGGTGGCATGCCGATGGCTTATGAAATGCGGGAAGCGGCGCGCCCGGGCGACCGAATTACCGTGATCGCCAACACGACGAAATTCCATTTTGTGCCGTCCAATCCCTGGGTGGCGGTGAACTGGCGGCAGCGGGAGGAGATCGAACTGGAAATTGAGCCCTTGCTCAAAAAACATCAGATCGACTTTATTCCGGTGGGGGTCAAGCGACTGCAGCCGGCAGAAAAAAGCCTGGAACTGGAGGACGGTCGCCGCGTCGATTACGACTTTCTGGTGCTCGCCACCGGCCCCCGGCTGGCGTTCGAGGAAGTCGAGGGGCTTGGGCCGGAAGGTCATACGCAGTCGATCTGCCATGTCAATCATGCCGTCGGCGCCAGCGCCGCCTGGGAGGGATTCGTTGCCGATCCCGGCCCCATCGTGGTGGGGGCGGTGCAGGGGGCCTCCTGTTTCGGGCCGGCCTACGAGTTCACCATGATTATGGAAACAGACCTGCGCCGGCGCAAGATTCGCGACCGGGTGCCGATGACTTTCGTTACCCCGGAACCCTACATCGGCCATCTCGGTCTCGGTGGGGTGGGCGATTCGAAAGGGCTGATGGAGTCGATTTTCCGCGACAAGAGCATCAAGTGGATCTGCAATGCCAAGGTCAGCCGTGTCGAAGCCGGCAAGATGTTTGTCACCGAGCATGATGAGGACGGCAAGCCCAAGCGTGAGCATGAACTGCCTTTCAAGTATTCGATGATGCTGCCGGCTTTCAAGGGGGTTGATGCGGTGCTGGGCATCGAGGGGCTGACCAATCCGCGCGGCTTCATCCTGATCGATCAGCATCAGCGCAATGCGAAATATCCCGAGATCTACGCCGTCGGTGTCTGCGTCGCCATTCCGCCGGTGGAGACGACGCCGGTGCCGACCGGCACACCGAAGACCGGCTACATGATCGAGTCGATGGTGACGGCAACGGCGAAGAATATCCGTGCCGTGCTCGACGGCCGGCAACCGGCCGAGAAGGCAACCTGGAATGCGGTCTGCTTGGCCGATTTCGGCGACACCGGCGCCGCCTTCGTGGCGCTGCCGCAGATTCCGCCGCGCAACGTCAACTGGTTTGCCCAGGGCAAGTGGGTGCATCTGGCCAAAGTCGCCTTCGAGAAATACTTCATGCACAAAATGAAAAAGGGCACGACCGAGACGGTCTATGAAAAGATCGTCATGGACGCGCTCGGCATCATGAAACTTAAGGGCAAGTAAAGGGCTTATGAGTCGTTCCGATCTCGGCATTTCCGGGCGCATCGCCGCCGCTTTCCAGAATTCGCGGATGACGCCGCTGCTGGCGCTGGTCGCCTTTCTGCTCGGCCTGTTCGCCACGCTGGTCACGCCGCGCGAGGAGGAACCGCAGATCGACGTGACGATGGCCGATGTGCTGGTTGCCTTCCCCGGCGCTTCGGCCAAGGATGTCGAGAATCTGGTGGCGCGGCCGGCCGAGCAGGTGTTGTCGCGCATGCACGGCGTCGAGCACGTCTATTCCATGTCGCGCCCCGGCCTGGCCATCATCACCGTGCAGTTCGATGTCGGCGTCAAATACAACGATGCGGTGCTGCGCCTTTACGACACCGTGCATTCGCATCGCGACTGGCTGGCGCCCAATCTTGGCGTCATGGAGCCGGTGATCAAGCCGCGCGGTATCGACGATGTGCCGATTGTCGGTCTGACTTTCTGGACCCGCGACGCCGGGCGTTCGGCCTTCGAGCTGCAGCAGGTGGCAAGGGCGACCGAGATCGAGCTGAAACGCATCACGGGAACGCGCGATGTATCGACCATCGGCGGCCCAGACCACGCCATCCGCGTCCTGATGGATGCCGAGCGGATGAATGCCTACGCCGTGACGCCGCAGGATATCGCCGGGGCGTTGAAAGTATCGAATGCGCTGCAGCCTTCCGGCAACCTGACCGCCGGCAACCGCGAAGTGCTGGTTCAGACCGGTACCTATCTGGAGTCGGCGGCGGACGTAAAGCAGCT
>CAYWNX010000151.1:0-6668 GCA_964459735.1 uncultured Dechloromonas sp.
CAATTGATATGTAGCCGTCTTCGTACTCAATTAGTGGTGTACCTTGATGCAAAAATAGGTCGTTATCTTCACCAAACACCTTATCACCCTTTACGATTTGGGTGGTTGAATAGATGAAGTCAAAGTGTGGGTTGGGGTGTTCGGTTGGCATCCAGTTTTTCTCAACATGGCCAAATGGCCGGCCATAGTCTCTAAGGAGCCTGTAAGTGCCTTTTTTATAATCTATCAAAATTTCAACTTGGCGGATTTTGTACTGTCCGTCTTCAACTGGTATCGCTACGCCGATACCGTGTAGTTCGTTTTTGCGCCAAAATAGCCGTATGTCTTCCGGTCCCCAATGAAAAAATTCATCATAGTCTTCTTCTGGTAGTATTTCTTTCAGATTTTCAATTTCTAGTGTTTGTTCATTTAGAAGGCCTACGTATAAAAAGTTTTGATATTTCATTGGGTGCTGCATCCCCTTCCAGGGTTCCAGATTGGTGATGCAGGAACGGACGCTTACCCAGATATTACCTTCCGGATCGCGAGCTAAGCCAGGGTTATAATCTACGTCTTTGCCAGTATTGACGCGCGCGATGTGAACCGGCTCATCTATGTTGGTTAGTAGTCCGTCCTTCACTAGTGTATTGACGCTCATGTGCTATATTGTACTGTATGAATATACCTTACCTCTTAAAAATTCTTGGGACCGATAAAATATCAGAGCTGGTGGAAAATATTGATGCGCCGGTTATTGACTTTAACCTAGCTATTTGGGAAGCGGAGAAAAATGGCTATGTTGAGGTGGATGTTGAAAATGATAAGATTTACCCTCTAAGAGATCCAGAGGTTACTTTTAATCCAGAATTGGCTAATAAGCTCCTTCGCGTAATTCAGCATTATCACTCAAAAGAGTTAAATGTTACGCGTGGCCGATTAACCAATATGGTTAAAAATGTTGGCTCACAGTTTAATTATCCTTATCACGAATATTTGATGGCTCTTCAGTATTTGATTGATGATGGCCAAATTGAGCAAAAAGTGGAATCTGTGCCAAAAGCCGGAAAACGGCCATATCACAAATTTGTCTTCTTACAGGATCCAGATAATCCCAATAATGATGATTGGAATAAGCGTGAGCTTAATAAGTGGATTGAAAACTGGAACCGAAAAAAGTAGAATAAGCTTGTGATACTTCAATAATGATGAAAAGGAATTAAAAAATTATGGCTTACGAATTGAAAATGACAGAAGTTGACCATGTTGGCGCTGATGATGCTGCTGATTTTGTGGTTAAACGGTACAGTACCGATAGTGCTGGCGTACAAACTTTTGTAGATAATCCGCTTAGTATTGATCAGGATACGGGCACGATATTAAAAGGCGTTGGTGATTATACGCAAACGTGTAACCCTTCAACTCTAACTGCTGCTGGTTCAGCTAATCTTATTTTGCCTGGAGTTACCCAGGTAGACGTTGGTGCAGTAGTAAATGATGCAAACGACTGGATAACATTACCGGCAATTGCTAGTGTGCCTATTGGCCATACGATCCGTATTGCTTGTAATGCTGGTGGTAACTTTGAACTTCGGACTCCGGCCTCATCTAACACTAAAATTAACGATGTTGATGCAGATGGTTCACAGGAGTATCTGTGTACCGATACTCATCTAGTGATAGTTACGAAGCGAACTACAACAGGGTGGGTCGCTCAAAGCCTTACAAAGCTTGGGGCTGTTGTAACCGCAGTTATTCCTGACTAATCGTTTATGGTAAAATAAAAACGGCGAAAGCCATTGTCTTCTGTGCTAAGAACCCCGGCCTAAAAACCGGGGTTTTACTTTAATTCTTGTGCTAAAATACGGGTATGGCTAAGTTTTCATATACACGCGGCACAACTTATAACACCACTTTCAATTACACGCCGCCTGAAGGCGCTCCAGATGGGGCAACTGCACTATTCACAGTAAAAACAGAAATTGATAACGATATTACAGATACCGAAAATGATATTGTGAAGAAAGATGTACCAATGACTGATAACTCATGTGTTATTAAATTAGAACCTGATGATATCGGAATGGAACATGAGGCTGGTGCTGGTTATACATGGGATATTAAGGTACTTGATGCTGATGGCGATATTTGGCCGGCCGTATCAGGTGAATTTGAGCTAGATGTAACTGCGACAAATCGCATAACGGCGTAACCTCATGGAAGGAACCGTTATAAATGTTACGGTCACTCAGGGCGGCACGATTGATGCCGATCTTTCTAATGCTACAGTTATAGAGGCTACAATTGAGCAAGGCAATCAGGTTATCTCTGAAATTACTGGAGGTGGAGCTGGCCCACAGGGCGCAACTGGCGTAGCTGGTGCGACAGGCGCTGGAACTACAGGTGCTACTGGTGTGCAGGGCGCAACCGGAACCACTGGGGCGGCTGGAGCGACTGGAACAGGGACGGCTGGTGCCACCGGAGTCACGGGCGCAACTGGAGTGACTGGTGCGACAGGCTCAACTGGTGCCACCGGTTCAACTGGAAATACCGGTGCTGCTGGAGCCACCGGTTCAACTGGAAATACCGGTGCTGCTGGTGCCACCGGAGTCACGGGCGCTACCGGCGCTGGCACACAAGGAGCTACTGGTACGCAAGGCCCGGCAGGTGCAACCGGAACTCAAGGTGCTACGGGTGTGACTGGAGCAACGGGTGCTGATTCTAGTGTTCCTGGAGCTACGGGTGTGACTGGAGCTACGGGTGTGACTGGTGCCACCGGTTCGGGTGCAACCGGAACAACTGGAGCCACCGGTTCAACTGGCCCGGCAGGAGCAACGGGTGTTACGGGCGCTACGGGTACAACTGGTTCTGGCGGAGCTGTTGGTGCGACAGGCGTAACAGGGGCTACTGGAACAACAGGTTCAGGGGGTGCAGTAGGAGCTACCGGAGTCACCGGAGCAACAGGTACAACTGGGAATACAGGCGCTACCGGCGCTACAGGCGTTAGCGGTCTAGCTGGAGGCACTTTAACTGGTGTTATTAATCTTGGTGAAAACTTTGGCCTAGAACTAGACGCTGCTTTATCAGCTGACGGCAAATATTCGGGTATTGTTGAAGCTGGCACCGCTGGCGCAGCTCTAGCCTTTGGAGATCTATGTTATCTAAACAATGATGATTCTCGCTGGGAACTGGCCGATGCTAACCTATCTGACGGGTATGATAAAAAGGTAGGCATTTGTGTACTAGCCGCTGGAGCTGATGGTAACGCTACCACCATGCTCCTATGGGGCAAAGTCAGGGCCGATACTGCATTTCCAACTTTTACGGTTGGCGCGCCTGTTTATATGAGCGAAACTGCTGGAGATTTAGTAGTAGCTCAGCCTTCAACAGCTGATGTGGCTATCAGGATAATGGGGTATGGCAATACGGGCGATGAATTGTTCTTTTGTCCGGACAATACCTGGATAGTCCACACTTAAATGGCTCGTATCTGGAGTTGTGGTTTTGAGTTACAGTCAGTTACCGCAGCCGTTGAGTTTGAGACGGTTACTGGCTCGCCAGCGATTTCTACGACCACTAAGCGTTCTGGGGAAGCTGCGCTTAGGATTAACCCATCGGCCGCTACTAGGGCTATGCGCCATACTTTTCGTTCAGATAGTACAGGTGAGCTTTATTTTAGATTTTATGTCTATATAGCTACGGCCACAGGCGGTCTAGTCACTATAATGCGTTACGATGATTCTGGAGCCGCTCCTGGCTGTAGCGTCAGGATGAACTCTAACCGAACATTAGAGCTTTGGGATGAAGTGGCTGGCGCTCAGGTGGGGTCTGACTCCTCAGCTATTGCCCTTAATACCTGGGCACGTGTAGAAGTTCGTTATAAAGATAATGGTGCTACAACAGTTATAGAAGGTAAATTAGACGGAAGTACTTGGGCTACTACTTCTGTTGGTACTGGACTTGGCGGTGGTGGCCATATCCGTATTGGCTGTATCACTTCAGCTACCTGCGACCTATTCTTTGATGATATAGCTATAAACGACACCACCGGTTCCTACCAGACTAGTTACCCAGGAGCTGGCTCAATCGTCCACATGCAACCTGATGGTGCAGGCGATAATACCCAGTGGCAAGACGATGCCAGTACTACCGGCGGCACAGCAGTCGTGGGGAACATAAATGAAGTCACACCAGATGATGCAACCAACTATAACAAGCGTACGCTTACTGGTACTAAAATTGATGACTGGACTTGTGAAAGTTCTTCCAGTGCAGGTATTGGCTCTAGCGACACGGTTACTTTGGTGTCTGTCGGACAAAGGGCAGGAGCAACTTCAACTACTGCTACTAACCGAAGTAATATTCTAAGAATAAAATCGGCGGCAGGCGGGTCAGTATCAGAAAGTGGCACCATTGACATCTCGGTTAACGGCTGGCTGACGCATAATGACGGCTCGCCGAAAGTCTACCAGCTAACTTCCTATACTGACCCCACCACCGGCTCGGCTTGGACACCAACTGGCACTAACTCGCTGGACAATATGCAAATCGGTTATAAGAACGGTACCAGTTCTACGACTGAAATCAGGGTGTCAACCATCTGGGCGTTGGTGGAGTATGTACCATCAGCGGCCTCCGGTCCAACTAACTTAAAATCTGTGAATGGATTGGCTAAAGCATCTGTTAAAAGTGTTAATGGTCTTGCAATGGCTTCAATAAAGAGCTTTAATGGACTAACTTAACAAGGAGCTTTGGAATGCAACAGTCAGACTGGGAAAAAGAGCAAGTCTGGGAACGTCAATGGTGGGGTAAGTGTCTCAACACTTTCGGTGAAGAAGCGAAGCAAATAACTTATGCTCATCGTATGGGTCTTATAAATGAGCCTCAAAATGGCCAATGGCCAGTTTATGATATGAAGGGCAAATCAGTTCTAGATATTGGCGGTGGTCCAAATTCTATTTTATTAAAAACCATTAATTTATCTAAACAATCAGGTGTAGTAGATCCATGTCCTTATCCTGAGTGGGTTAAGGCTCGTTATCGAGAAGCTAATATTTTGTTTAGTTCGGTTATGGCCGAAGATCTAGCTACTTACGTTGGTTATAACTGGGATGAAGCTTGGATTTACAATGTTTTGCAACATGTTAAAGATCCTGAGCTAGTTGTTAAAAATGCTTTGAAACAGGCTAAGGTTGTTCGCATTTTTGAATGGTTAGATGCTGGGGTATCAGAAGGCCATCCGCATAATCTAAATCAAGAAGATTTAAGGCTATGGTTAGGTAGTCCTGATGGGCAGGTAGAGTTGTTGAAGGGCGAAAATGGCTGTAATGGCTGGGCGTTTTATGGTGTTTTTAAAGGTAAACAATGAGATTTCACGTTGTAGGTTTGCCACATACTCAAACGGTTAAATCTCAGTCTAGTTGTGCTTATACCAATAAGGTTCGGCGTTTTTGTAATATGATGATGGTCCTTGGGCATGAAGTTTATCTTTATGCTTCAGAGGATAATGATGCTGACTGTACTGAGTTTGTGACGATTATTACTAAAGAAAAGCAAAGGGAGTTTTGGGAGATACCCGAAGAAGGTTATGCTCAAATCACTTGGAATCCTAATGATGTACATTGGGTTTATCGTAACCAACAAGCAATAGAGGCTATTAAGCCAAGGCTTAAGCCGAAAGACTTTATTATTGTTTTTGATGGTGCGGCCAGGTTGATAGCCGAAGAGCTTAATACTAACATGACTGTAGAAGCTGGTATTGGTTACTCCGGTACTTTTTCAGAGTACCTAGTGTTTGAGTCTTATGGTTGGATGCACGCAGTACTTGGCCAGCAGGCAGCGCAAAATGGTGAAGATGTAATGAATGTTTATGGTAAGAATTTTCATACTGTTATCCCTAATTCTTACGATCTTGAAGAGTTCCCTTTCCAGCAAAATAAAGAAGATTATTACCTATATATTGGCCGATTGACTGATTCTAAGGGCTGGATGATAGCCCAACAAGTTTGTGAAAAACTTGGGAAAAGGTTAATTGTGGCTGGTTCAGGTAAGTTTAGTGGGTATGGTGAATATGTTGGTTTAGTAGGTCCAGAAAAACGAGCTGAATTGATGGGTAAGGCTACTGCGGTCTTTGTTCCAAGTCTTTACCTGGAACCGTTTGGTGGAGTTGCAGCTGAAGCCATGCTTTGCGGTACGCCAGTTATTACTTCGGATTGGGGGGCTTTCCCAGAAAATAACATTCAAGGCTTGACTGGGTATCGTTGCCGAATGCTTCAGGAGTTTTGCCAGGCTGCGGAGAAGGTGAAGTATTTGAATTTTGATAAAATACGAGAACATGCTGTTAAAAACTTCTCTACTGGGGTTGTATCTAGACGGTATGAGTATTACTTTAAAAGATTGCGCACATTATGGGCTGGGGGCTGGCCAGACCAATATTAATTTTAGTCTTTAATAGTGTTACAATATGCTTATGAATTTAACACTTGATAAGGAATAAAAATTATGGCAGGTAGTCCACTTGTTTTTTGGGTAGGCCAAGATGGGAATATCTGGCTAAAAAGCCCTGAAGGTACATTTAATCAAGGTAAGGCCAGTTCAGTTAGTAGTAATGGTTATCAGATACAAGGCGAAAATGTTTCTGTTCCAGCAACCCAAATTGCTGATCCTATGGTTCGGCAACAGTCTGCTGCACC
>CAYWNX010000152.1:0-6653 GCA_964459735.1 uncultured Dechloromonas sp.
TGAACCTGTTCTGGCGGCTGTGCGTTCTGCATGGTGACCTTGGAAATAAGAATACCGCTCTTGTAACGATCGAGAATGTCCTGCATCAACTTGGCAGCCTCGGTCGCGATCTGCTCACGGCCTTCGTAAAGAACGAAATTCATCTTGCTCTTGCCGACAATTTCGCGAACAGCCGATTCAGCCGCCTCTATCACCGCTTCATCGGTTGAACGATTGTTGAAGAGGTACTCGACCGGATCTTTCAATATGTACTGGACGGCAAATTGAATATTGACGATATTTTCATCGTCCGTAAGCATCAATGCCTCTTTCAGCACCTTGTTGCGCTCGCTGCCGCGGTAACCGATTTCCAGCGTCCGCACCCCAGACAAATTCACCAGTTCGTGCGACTGGAAGGGGTAGGGAAAACGCCAGCGCAAACCGGGCTCCGTCGACTCCTTGTAACTACCGAATTGCAGTACGAGGCCGCGCTGCGAGGCATCGACGATGTAAAAACCGGAAGCCAGCCAAACAACGGCAACCAGACCAGCGATCAGGCCCAGGCCACCACCAAGGAATTTGGGGTTGAAGTCAATCTGCGGCATGCGGGGACCATCGCCACCACCGTTGCCACCCCCGCCTTTTTTACCCAACATGCCGGACAGTTTTCGGTTGAAATCACGCCACAACTCCTCAAGATCTGGCGGGCCATCATTGGGGCGACGCGGGCCGCCTCCATTGGGCTTATCACCGTTATTACCACCACGGCTGCCCCACTGCGGGTCATTAAGCGACATAAAAATACCTAGTGTTGGAATCATCGATGTTTGAAATTCAATTCATGTAACTCTGTTGGGCTTCACAAGCAGCATCTGCCATCGCTTTCTGCCGTAACCTTGCCTTTTCTCGCGCAAAGGCCGCGAGTGATTCACGCAGCATATCCAGCCCTTCGCCGGAACGAGCACTGACCCGAGCGCGCGCGATGTTACCATACTCGTCCGGATCGATTCCCGGCGACGCCTCGGTCAGATCAATCTTGTTCCAGACGATCAACTGCCTTACATCCCGAGCGCCAATTTCCTGAAGGACCTTATTTACTTCAGCCACCTGCTCATCGCGAGCGTGACTGGCACTATCCACTACGTGCAAAAGAAGATCAGCATCGGTCGCAGCCTCAAGGGTGGCGTGGAATGCATCAACCAGTGAGTGAGGCAGATCACGGATAAAACCAACGGTATCCGAAATCACGATATTGCCGGCCCCCTCAATCCACAACTTGCGAGAGGTGGTGTCGAGCGTCGCAAAAAGCTGATTGGCGGTATAGACACCGGCATGGGTCAGCGCATTGAACAAGGTTGACTTACCGGCATTGGTATAACCAACGAGCGAAACGTTCAGCACATCACCGCGCATACGTGCCTTGCGCTGCACATCCCGCTGCCGGGAAAGCCTGGCCAGACGCTCTTTGAGCAACTTGACCCGGATACCGAGCAAGCGACGATCGGTTTCAAGCTGAGTTTCACCCGGGCCGCGCATGCCGATACCGCCCTGCTGACGCTCAAGGTGAGTCCAGCCACGAACCAGTCGAGTCGACATGTGTTCCAGTTGGGCCAGTTCGACCTGCAACTTGCCCTCAGCACTCGAAGCACGCAAGGCAAATATATCGAGAATCAGGCTGGTACGGTCGATCACCCTGCATTTGAGTTCGCGTTCGAGATTGCGTTCCTGCGCTGGCGACAATTCATGGTTGAAAATCACCAGATCGGATTCGGTCGCCGCCAGCATGGCCGCAATTTCCTGCACCTTGCCTTTGCCGGCATAGGTTTTAGGATCAGGGCTGTGACGGGGACCACGAACTTCGGCAACCACGACGCCGCCCGCCGACTCGGCAAGCAAACGAACTTCTTCCAGTTGATCCTCAAGATCAGACTGACCGAAGTCGAGCTGAACGATCACCGCACGTTCGCCGGCGGCTGGTCGTTCAATCATGGGCGTTTCCAGGCGAAAGAAGCAGCGGCCCACCAAAGCGGTGGGCCGTGTAGCAGGCGATAATTATTCCGCCGCTTGTTCTTGCTGGAGGTTTACCGGGCGAGCCGGAACCACCGTCGAGATGGCATGTTTGTATACCATCTGGGTAACCGTGTTCTTCAACAGTACGACGTACTGATCGAAGGATTCAACCTGACCCTGCAATTTAATTCCATTAACGAGATAAATCGAAACTGGAACGTGTTCTCTGCGAAGAGCGTTGAGGAAGGGGTCTTGTAGCAATTGCCCTTTGTTGCTCATGGTGTGGACTCCATGTGTGTTGTTATGAGCTGTCTAATGTACCGAAAATTGCTTCCCGATGGCGAAGTATTTACGGATTATTTCTTGCCTTGCCAGCAAACGGATTTTCACTGGCGACAAACTGGATTTTCAAAGGCGTTCCCTGCAATTTGAAGGCCTCGCGAAAAACATTTTCAAGATAGCGACGATAGCTGTCACCAATATGGTCAACGGCATTGCCGTGAACAACAATGATGGGCGGATTGGAACCACCCTGATGGGCATAACGCGGTTTCGGACGGAAAAGACCATGCTTGGGTGGCGCCTGCTTGGCGACGGCATCCGCCAGCACCCGCGCCAGACGTGGCGTTGTCATCTTGGCCATGGCCGCCGAGAAGGCAGCATCGACGGAGCGGAAAGTCGCCTCCAGACCAATATTCTCACGCGCCGAAATAAAGTGGAATTTGGCGAAATCGAGGAATTTGAGCTTGCGCTGCAAGGTCAGGCGCGTTTGCTCACGGGTATAGGCATCTAGGCCATCCCATTTGTTGACTGCTACAACCAGCGCCCGCCCGGATTGCACGATGAAATCGGCAATGTGGGCATCCTGATCTGAGATATCTGCCTGCGCGTCAACCATAAGAATAACGACATTGGCATCTTCGATGGACTGCAGCGTCTTCACGACAGAGAATTTCTCGATGGTTTCGAATACCTTGCCGCGCTTGCGCATGCCGGCGGTATCGATGAGCACGTATTTCCGGCCACCGCGCTCGAAATCGATTTCAATGGAATCCCGCGTCGTCCCTGGCGCATCGAAGGCAATGACCCGTTCTTCACCCAGCAACGTATTGATCAGGGTAGATTTTCCGACGTTCGGACGGCCAACGATGGCGACACGTACCGCCGTCGATTTTGTTTCGTCCTCCTCTGGCTCCGGGAAGCTGGCCAGCGCCAGATCAACTATACCGCGCACGCCTTCGCCATGGGCAGCGGAAATGGCGTTAGGCTCACCCAGGCCAAGTTCGTGGAAATCCGACTCGGCCATGCCGGAATCGAGGCCTTCCGACTTGTTGACCGCGATGAAAACCGGGCGGCCAATACGGCGCAGTTTGTTGGCGATTTCCTTGTCGTGTGGCGTCACGCCGGCACGACCATCGACGACAAAAATGACTGCATCGGCTTCAGCGATCGCCTGCTCGGTCTGGCGCGCCATCTCGTGCATGATGCCTTCTGTGACGAGCGGCTCGAACCCGCCGGTATCGACCACCAGATAAGGCTTGCTACCCAGCTTGCCGTGACCGTAATGACGATCGCGGGTCAAGCCGGGCATGTCGGCGACGATAGCATCGCGCGATTTGGTCAGGCGATTGAATAAGGTGGATTTACCGACATTGGGTCGGCCAACCAGGACTAGCGTAGGTTTCATTGCGCCTCGATTAAACTCACGTTACCGCCAACGGTTTGCACCAAAAAGCCGGAACCGAGTAATTGGACCGTGGCACGGACAGGAGTGCCATCAGTTTTCTGACGAGCAGCAAAGCTCCCGTCTTCGCGGGAGAGTAGATGAACGATCCCTTCCGCATCAGCCACAGCAACCAGACCACGGCGCACAGCCGGGCCGGAAACACGGCGATTCAACAGCTTATCCTGCTTCCAAAGGCCGCTACCGGAAAGGCGATCGAAGGCATGTACCGCACCCTTGTCATCGGTGACGAACAAATAACGCCCATCAAGCGCCAAGCCAGCAGCCGAGGAAAGATCACGTGACCAGATCATCGCCCCACCCTGCCCCATGTCGAAACAGGCAACACGCCCTTGGAAGGCGACGGCACAAACCTGACGTCCATCAACCACCGGCGGGGCGACAATGTCGGCAACGCGATCGAGTTCGGTAGCGCCCTTGGGCAATGCCACCGCCCCCTCCCAGACCGGCGCACCGTTCTGCATGGAGAGCGCCACCAGTTTGCCCCCCGGGAAACCGACAAAAACATACTGATCAGCAAACACTGGCGAGCCTGCACTGCGGATCGAAAGTGTCGGTGTCGAACGCTGATAAATCCACTTGCGGCCGCCATCAGCACTATCAAACAGGAAAACGCGGTTATCGCCGCTCTTTACCGCGACACCGTTATCACTCACCGTTGGCGCAGCCAGGACTTCACTGCTCACTTTGGCCTGCCAGAGCGGCTTGCCGTCCTCTGCGGAGAAGGCCAGCACGTCGCCCTTTGATGTCCCCACCACCACCAGACGGCTGCTGGCGCCAACACCGGCTGAAAGCGGCTGGCCAGCCTTTATTTTCCAGACCGTTTTTCCGTCTTCCAGCTTGTTGACCGTACCATCCGCAGCCGCGACAAAAACAGCATTGCCGACCACCGCCGGCGCGAAGGTGTAATCACCCGCCTTGCCGGCACTGAACGACCACGCAGGGCCGGCTTCGGCAGTTGCGACTATTGGTTTTAGCGGCGCCATCTTGGGGCCGGCACTGGTGAACGGATTGATTGAATCAAACGAATCGGAAACCGTTGCACAACCGCCCAGCAACAAACCAGCGGCGGCAAAAAGAGCAGGCAGGTGGCGCGACATCAGGCGGCCTCACCCAGACTATCCAGCTTCTGCTGCAGCAATTCGCGGCCAGCACCCGGCTTGTCCATCGCTTTATCCTGTGCCGCCTTGTAAGCCGCGCGTGCTTCGGGCTTCTTGCCCTGGGCCGCCAGCACATCGCCTTTCAGTTCCAGGAAACGCGCATCGAAGATTGCCGAGTGGCTGGCCTCAAGCTGCTTCAGGGCTTTGTCATAAGCCTTTTCATCAAGCTCGACGGCTGCCAGACGCAGACGAGCCAAATCCTTGACTTCGTCCTTGCCATTATCCGCCGCCCAAGCAAGCTGCGCCTTCGCCGTTTTCAGATCACCTGCTTCGAAAGACTGCTTGGCGGCCAGCAAGGCACCCAGAGAAGCATAGGGCGTACTGCCGAACTTTTCGGCCAACTCACCCGCCGCCGCCTTTACTTTCTGCGCGTCACGACTTGCTACGGCCTGTTCCAGAACTGCGTAGATGGCTGAAGCCTGGGTTGCCTGGCCCCGTTGATACCAGTTCCAGCCCTGCCAAGCGATGACGCCCAGGCAAAACACCGTAACCACGGTGGTCACCAGATTGCCGTGCATTTTCCACCAGGTTTTCAGCGTATCAAGCTGTTCCTGCTCTTCAAGATCGTAGTGCGCCATGCTGCTTAGTCCTCGTCCGTTTCGTCCGAATCAATCAGTAGTCCGACGATGGCTTCCGCCAGATCGTCCACTTTAAGTTTTTGTTGCGTTGAACCTTCTTCGCGCAGCGGCTTCAACTGGGCTTCCCCGGTGGACGCCTCATCATCGCCAATAATGATGGCAAATGCCGCACCGCTACCATCGGCTTTCTTCATTTGTGACTTGAAGCTGCCACCGCCGCAATGCATCAGTACGTTGATCCCCTGGTCGCGCAAACCTTCGGCAACCCGGAATGCAAGACGGGAAGCGGCCTCGCCCTGGTGCACGAAATAGACGTCAGGAGCAGGAGCCGCCGGTTCACCACCGGACTCTTTGATCAAGGCAATCAGGCGTTCGACACCCATTGCGAAACCACAGGCCGGCGCGGATTTGCCGCCAAGCTGGCTGACCAGACCGTCGTAACGACCGCCAGCGCAGACAGTACCTTGCGCGCCGAGGCGATCAGTGACCCATTCGAAAACGGTCAGATTGTAATAATCCAGGCCGCGCACCAGACGTGGGTTGATCTTGTAGGGCACACCGGCATCGCGCAAAACGCGCTGCACGCCCTCGAAATGCGCCAGCGATTCATCACCAAGATAGTCAATCAACTTGGGCGCCGCAGTGCACAAATCCTGCATTGCCGGATTCTTGGTATCGAGAATGCGCAGCGGGTTGGTGTGCAGGCGGCGTTTGGCCTCGTCATCCAGCAACTCGGCGTTTTCCTCGAAATAGGTGATCAGTGCGGCACGATGCTGGGCCCGCTCTTCCTGCTGGCCGAGGCTGTTGAGCTGCAATTCGATGCCGTCCAGGCCGAGATCGCCCCACAAGCGGGCGCCCATCAGGATCATTTCGGCATCGATATCGGGGCCAGCCATACCAAAAGACTCGACACCTACCTGATGGAACTGACGATAACGCCCCTTCTGCGGCCGCTCGTGACGGAACATCTGGCCAATATAGTAGAGGCGCTGCGTCTGGCGGGCAGCCAGGTTGTGCTCGATGACGGCGCGGACGCAGCCGGCCGTCCCTTCCGGACGCAGCGTCAGCGCTTCACCGTTCAAACCATCGATAAAAGAATACATTTCCTTCTCGACAATATCGGTCACTTCGCCGATAGCGCGCTTGAAGAGCGGCGTCGGTTCGACGATGGGCATGCGGATC
>CAYWNX010000153.1:0-1140 GCA_964459735.1 uncultured Dechloromonas sp.
CCCCCCGCCGGCCGCTCCCTCTTTGACCAGCTTTTTGCCGTGGCACGGGATGGCCAGGCCGCAATCGAACTGCCCTTCCCCTTCTCCACCCTGCTTGCCCGCCTCGATGCCCATCTGGTAGCCGACCCAAACAGCCCTCTGCCGCCCGCCAAGCGCGTCCTCATCCCTCTCGGCCGCTCGCTGCAGCGCACCGCTGCCGCCCCTGACTATTTCGACTATCCCCGAGTGGTTGTTGCGGTCGACGCCGAATCTGCCGCAAATTCTGTCCCCTATCTGAAGGACCGTCTCTACATCGGCTACCAGGAAAAATCCGCCGTACTGGAAGTCATCAGCTACAACGAGACTGCCGGCCGTTTCGAGTTCCAGCTGGTCAAGGATTATCAGGCCGGCGGCCAGCCGCAAGTCTTCTACGCCAACCGCAATCTGTGTTTTGCCTGCCACCAGAACGGTTCGCCCATTTTCTCTCGCGCCCTGTGGGATGAAACCAACGCCAACCCGCGAATTGCCGCCCAACTTACTTCGAAACTCGCCGCCGAAACTGCGACCCCCAGCCAGCGCTTCTACGGCATTCCGGTCGAGCGCGGCGTCGATATTCCCTACGCCATCGACAACGCCACCGAACGCGCCAACGGCTTCGCCCTCAGCCAAAAACTGTGGCGGGAAGGCTGTGGCGATAGCGACCTGCCCGCCCGACACTGCCGGGCCGGCCTGTTCGTCGCCGCCCTGCGCCATGCCCTGTCCGGTGGCCAGACCTGGGCGCCGGATGCGGCTTTCCGCCAGTCGGTGATCAACCCGCTGCAGCATGAAGCCCGCCGTCGCTGGCCCGGCGGGCTGGCGGTCGGCAATCCCGACCTGCCCAATCGCAACCCGCTGGCCGAGGTAACAACCTGGCCCGCCGATAGCGCCGCCCGCATCGCCCACTCTCATGTCGCAGCCCGCTTCGAGCCGCTGACACCCCGCCCGCCGCGCGAAATCTGGCAGGCCGAGGCGCCGGGGGCTCTCGGTGTCGTCGTCAGCGGCCTGGCCGAATTCGTTTCGGCCAATGACCGCCAGCGCCTTGAAAGTGCGCTGGCCAAACAGGCGAATATCGCCACGACGCGCCTGGTCGTGCCCTGCCGATTCGACATCACCGCCTCACGC
>CAYWNX010000153.1:1240-6636 GCA_964459735.1 uncultured Dechloromonas sp.
TGCCCGACGGCACGGCCATAAGCAACGTCGACCTGACCAGCACCGGCCAGACCAATGCGACCGGCGCAAACTTCACGCCCCGTCTCGACCAGCGCCTGCCACGGACCGCCAACGGCCACGCCATCGCTCGACTGGCGTTCCAGCGCAGTCCCGGCGACCCGCAAGCCGGCAAGGTGACGCTGGAAATCCGCGAAGAATTCACCGTCATCGAGCAGGCAATCGCCGCCCTGGTCGAAACACCCCGTGGCGAAACGCTGTTCGGCCGCGCTCCTTTCCCCCGCATTGAATTGCTGGCTGCACTGCTGGCCCGACTCGGTGCCCCGGCGACACCACCTTGCTGCGAGGCCGCCCAAACACTACCCGCGCCCCGGCTGGAAGTAGCTGCAGCGCTGCCGGGCAGTTCCAGCAGCGGCCCCGTTGACCCAAGCCTGCAGGCTTTCTACCCCTATTGCGCCACCTGCCACCAAACGGCCGAAACCTTCCCGCCCAACTTCCTGACCGGCAACGGTGCGCAAGTCGCGGCGCGGCTGCGCCAGTGCGCGCCACGGCTTTACGTGCGGCTCTCCATGGGCGATCTGGCGCCGGAACATCGCGCCAAGACACCGATGCCACCGGAGAGCATGCTGCCCGCCTTCGCCAGCGATGTCGCCCACTGGCGGAGCAGCCCGACCCGCAGCGCGCTGCTCGCCCAGGTTGGCGGCTGGTTACGCGCTGAAAACGGCCAGCCGCCGAACCTGAGCCAATTGCTGGCCGGCGGCTATGAAGCCCTGCGCCCCTGCCTGCCGGCGCAGTGAAGTAGAACACCAGAAAAGGGGAAAGCACCATGACCGAAGAATTCGAACCAAGCCCCAGCGAACAAACGCCCAGCCCCTGGAAGCGGCGCTTCCTGATTCTCTTCATTATCACCATCGCCCTGCCCGGCTTCATCGGCCTGCTGCTCCTCAAGCGCTTCGGCAGCGACGTTCCGGTCGATTACGCCAGCCCGACCGAGCATTTCAAATACGGCTCGACCGGCGGCGAGCACGAAATGGGATTCCCCTACTGGATCTGGCGGGCGCTGCCCGAAGTCTGCCCGCAATACCTGCCGGGCAAGGGCTATCAGTCGCTGGGCATGGTGTATGAAAAGAAGCCCGACGGCGGCGACCGCGACGTGCCGGTAGGTACTTCAAAGCGGCGCTATCAGGGCATCGACCGGGTCTTCGTCAATTGCGCCGTCTGCCACGTCAGCACCGTGCGCAAGGCAGCCGATCAGCCGCCGACCATCGTTCTCGGCATGCCGGCCGCCACCTTCAACATGAAGGGCTTTGAGGAATTCTTCTTCCGCTGCGCCGCCGATCCAAAGTTTTCCAAGGAATACATCCTCCCCGAAATCCAGCGCCAGGGCGGCGAACTCGACCTGCTCGACCGCTATCTGGTCTATCCGATTGCCATTGCCATCATGCGCGACCGGGTGCTGGCGCTGGCCGGGCGTTTCGACTGGGTGTTCAAGCAGCACGAATGGGGGCCGGGCCGGGTCGATACTTTCAATTCGGCCAAGGTCATTTTCAATTTCCCGATGAATCACCTCGACCCGAAGGAATTCGACGCCCCGGCCGACTTTCCCTCGATCTGGCGGCAGCGCCAGCGCAAGGAACCGAAGGAAATGCAGTTGCACTGGGACGGCAACAACACGACGGTCGAGGAGCGCAACAAGAGCGCCGCCTTCGGCACCGGCACGACGCCGCCGACCATCGATATCGAACGCATCAAGCGTGTCGAGGCGTGGATCATGGATGCTGAGCCACCTCGTTTTTCGGACTTTTTCCCGGTTGACCGCAGCATTGCCGCCCAGGGCGCGCCGATCTACCAGAAATACTGTGCCGCCTGCCACGGCGCCTCGGGCAGCGACTTCAGCGGCGAGCACGTCGGCAGCGTCGAACCGCTGGCCAAAATCGGTACCGACCGCCGCCGCCTCGACTCCTATACCTACACGCTGGCCGTCAATCAGGCCACGCTCTACGCCGGCTACCCGTGGCGCTTCACGCATTTCCAGAAAACCCACGGCTACGCCAACATGCCGCTCGACGGCCTCTGGCTGCGCGCACCCTATCTGCACAACGGCTCGGTGCCCAGCCTGCGCGACCTGCTCGAACCGGCGGCCAATCGTCCGAAAGCCTTCTACCGCGGCAACGACGTTTATGACCCGGTCAAGCTCGGCTTTGTCGCGAACGTCGCCGAAGCCGGCGGCAAGAAATTCTTCCGCCTCGATACCGCACTGCCGGGCAACGGCAATGGCGGTCACGAGGGCAAGGCCTACGGCACCGAACTGAGCGCAGAAGAAAAAATGGCGCTGGTCGAGTTCCTCAAGACATTCTGAGAGGCGAAGACATCATGACTACTACCTCCTGCAAGACCTGGTTCAAAGCCATCGGCCTCATCCTTTTAGTCGTCGCCATCCTCGGCGCCATGATCGGCTACGACCGCGGCTTCCGCCAACAACCGCAACCCGAGTGGGTAACCGCGACTCCGGAAATGCGCTTCAAGTACGGCTCGATCGGCGCCGAGAACGACGCCGGCGTGCCCTACTGGATTTTCTACGTGCTGCCCCGGATCTTCCCGGAAAAACTGACCCAGGATGGCAAGATCATCCCCGGTGGCTACGCCTCGCTCGGCGTGCCCTGGGAGCAGGGCCAGGAGTTGCCGGTCGGCTTCACCAAAAAGACCATCGGCTTCGCCCGCGTCGGCAACAACTGCGCCGTCTGCCATACCACCAGCTACCGGGCGACGCCCGACTCCAACCCGATCCTGATCGTCGGCGGCCCGGCCCACACGACCAATGTCGAGGGCTTCTTCCGCTACCTGATCGACTGCGCCAAGGACCCGCGTTTCAACGCTGACATCCTGATGGCCGAAATCAACCGGGTCACCCAGCTTGATTTCATCGACCAGCTGCTCTATCGCTTCCTGATCATCCCGATCACCAAAAAACGCCTGCTCGAACGCGAAGCCCAGTTCGCCTGGATCTACCGCCCGGACTTCCCCGACTGGGGCCGTGGCCGCGACGACGCGATGAACCTGACCAAGTACTTCATGATCAAGGCGCCGATGGACGACACCTTCGGTCCAACCGACATGCCTTCAGTCTGGAACCTGAAAAAATACGTGTGGGACAAGGGCCACCGGATGAACTACGCCGGCGACAGCCACGACCCCCAGTCGGTGATCATGGACTCCGCCCTCGGCCTGCTCGGCGCCGCGCCGGCTGACAAGGAAGATTTCATCGGCCAGGTGAAGTGGCTGAAGGACTACCTCTCCGAGCTGCCGCCACCGAAATACCCCTTCCCGATCGACAACGCCAGCGCCACCGCCGGCAAGGCGCTGTTCGACGCCAACTGCGCGGCTTGCCACGCCAGCGAGAAAACCGGCACGCCACTGCCGCTGGCCGACATCGGCACCGACCGTGGCCGGCTCGACTCGTGGAACAAGGGCGCCGCCATCAAGGCCAACCAGGTGGTGAAGGAAATGGGCCTGGAGCGCCGCGGTCTGGTCGAGGAAGACCTCAAGGGTTATGTCGCCGCCTTCCTCGATGGCATCTGGCTCAAGGCGCCCTATCTGCACAACGGCTCGGTACCAACTCTGCGCGACCTGCTCGAACCCGCCTTCAATCGCCCCAAGGTCTTCTGGCGCGGCTACGACGTTTACGATCAGGCGAAAGTCGGTTTCGTCAGCGATGGCGCGGAAGCCCAGCGCATCGGCACCCGGCTCGATACCGCCAGCAAGGGCGGCGGCAACCAGGGGCACGAGTTCGGCACCGGATTATCGGCCAGCGAAAAGGATGCTCTGATCGAATACTTGAAGACTCTGTAAATCGCCCAACGCATTTTATTAACCCGACAATCAAATTCGTCGTCCCCGCGAAGGCGGGGATCCAGGAGCTCCCGGGATTCCCGCCTGCGCCCCGAAGGAAGTACCCTTGGGGTACGCGGGAATGACCAAAACTCGGGTCAATATTTGCCGGGTTAATAATGCCGTTCAACGAGCACCTTGCGGCACCCATCCAGAAAGGAAGGTGTCCGCTGAAATCCAATCTCCTGATCGCCAGGGCCTCCTGGCATTTACCTGCGCCACCGTACTCGACCCGCCAGAAAGGTTGTCGCCGACCAAGCGACGGCCTTCAAGCTCAAAGGCAAACGCTGGAATGGCCGCCAATACGCCTTGCAACGACATCAATACGAAGGCAAGCCTTGCCGACGGAAATAGCAGGCCGAGCTACTTGCTGAGCGCGGTTGCTACGGTCAACCGGAAATTTTGGCCAAAATTGAAATGTTCAAAGCGTTGAATAGGCCGAGAAAATCCGGAGTCGACTATCAGCTTTCAGAGCAAGGACCATCCGGGAAAGCCGCAGAATGTCCGGTGGCGGTTCGACCATAACGCTCATTCGGGGATCACAAGCTGAACGACCGCAATGGTAAGCATGCCCACCGTTGGCTGCTTATTTCCGCGTGTGACGGCTTGGAACTTCTGCGAGTGAGTGCTCCGTGCCCTTTGCTGCCGCTCAATCCTTCAAAGGCTCAACGGTAGGTAACTGAGTGGTGCGGTCACCCGGTACTGCCACTCACTGGTAGAAGGTCGGCCAAAACTGGCGTTGGTGCTTGTAGCCCTCTGCGACAGCAATGTGTCCGCTAGCAGACGCTGAAGGCATCAAGATGTCGAACGATAGCTATCGCATCCAATCGCGTTAACTGTCAGTCAGAGCTAGATGGGCTTCAGTTGGCGCTCAAATATACGTAGGTGCCCGTCGGCCAACTCATGAAATTGCTTGAATGGCAATGCTGCAAGCCGGATTGTCTGGCGTTTCTCGATTTCACTTGTAGGGCTCGGTGTAAAACCAGCTCGCTCTTCACGACGTTGAAGCGCGTATCTATCGGCTGAGTCGAGCATGGCTCGGAATGCTATGCGAATTTCTCGTGGAACAGGGGCTGTGAGGGCCGCATCAATGCACAAGCACTCAACTCTCCAAGCTTCTCTTGCGCCTAGAGGATCATTCAGTCCCCGGAAAAACATGTCCGTGCACTGTGAATAAAGTGCCAGTAATTGATCAGGAAAATCCGAGTCGATTTCCCGAAGGCTTCTACCAGGCAAACGAATAGGGGCGAAGTCCAACGCATACTTTTGTTCGTTCTTCTGTGCCTGGAATACTGTTGCGTGTGGATAGTTTTCGTCGATGATATCTAGGAGTTCTCTTCGGACCGCAATATCCATTCGGCACCCAAGATAGACACCAATGACTTCAGCTTCTGTGAATCGGCCCAGCCCATCCTCTGTAACAACTGTTTTCGAATCGGCCACGACACGCCATTCTTCAGAGCTGGCCCCGTTTGTTTGGACAGATTTTCCACGGCGATAAGTGGAGCCCT
>CAYWNX010000154.1:0-6627 GCA_964459735.1 uncultured Dechloromonas sp.
CCGAACCAAAAGCAAAGCGCACCTGATTCGAGGCGAGCGTGATGTTCAGGGGTTCATCGTTATCGGCCAGCAAACGGTTCAGTTCGAGTACGGTCTTGCGCGGCAGAATGATTTCCTGACGCGGCAGATCGGCTTCAATTTCAACGCTGGCGAAAGCCAGACGGTGACCATCCGTGGCCACGGCACGCAATTCCTTGCCTTCAACCAGCAGCAACAAACCATTCAGGTAGTAGCGCACGTCCTGGGCGGCCATGCTGAACTGGGTCTTGCCGAGCAACTGGCGGAATGCCTTTTGCGAAATCTGGAACTGCCGGGTTTCGCCTTCGGTAATCGTCATCCGCGGAAAATCGTCTGCCGGCAAGGTTTGCAGGCTGAAGCGGCTTTTGCCGGAACGAACCTGCAGACGCTTGTCTTCAAGTACCAGGCTGACTTCATTGGCATCGGGCAGGGAACGGAGAATTTCCTGCAGTTTGCGCGCACCGACCGTGACAGCACCATCACCATCACCAACTGCGCCAACTGTTGCGGTCGTGATCTGGATTTCAATATCGGTCGCCAACAAGGTCAGCCGGTCGCCATGTTTTTCCAGAAGCACATTGGAAAGAATGGGCAGGGTATGACGGCGTTCAACAATGCCCGATACCGACTGCAGAGGTGCAAGAAGCGTATCTCTATGGGTTTTGATAAGAACCATAAATTAAAATCCTAAGTAGACTATATCGAGAACAGTTCTGTGGATAACAACAATATTTTGTTTATTTTCAGACATTTGCTTTGATTTCTTTGTTCTTCAGAAAGCCGTGAATTGCTTGTGGATGAAATCCGGACAATTTTCGCACAAAGTGGAAATCCCCAGATAACCCACAATTCATCGACAACTTTCACCTAGTGTTATCAACAGGTTTTCATCCTTTTAATACCTGCAACAACACATGCAGATCGTGATTGAGCTCGCTTTCCTTGAGGCGTAGCGAATCAATCGTTTTTACCGCATGAATGACCGTCGTGTGATCACGGCCACCAAAAGCATCACCAATTTCCGGGTAACTGTGCGAAGTCACTTCCCGACACAGCCACATGGCCAGTTGGCGGGGCCGGGCGATGGCACGCGTCCGCTTCTTTGAAAACAGTTCGGCCACCTTGATCTTGTAATAGTCGGCGACGGTCTTCTGGATGTTGTCCATGCCGACGTTGCGAACCGAACCGATAATGTCTTTCAGTGCTTCCTTGGCCAAATCCAGCGCAATGACGCGACCGTGGAAGGAGGAATAAGCCAGAACCTTCTTCAGCGCCCCTTCCAGTTCACGCACATTCGAGCGCAAGTGCTTGGCAATGAAGAAAGCTACCTCGTCATCAAGGTGCATGCCTTCGGCTTCGGCTTTTTTCTTCAGAATGGCAACCCGCATTTCCAGTTCGGGCGGCTCGATCTGTACGGTCAAACCCCAGTCAAAACGGGTGACCAGACGATCGTCCAGGCCATTGATGTCCTTCGGATAGGTATCGCAGGTGATGATGATCTGCTTGCGGGCCTCGATCAGCGCGTTGAATAGGAAGAAAAACTCTTCCTGGGAGCGGTTTTTGCCGTTGAAGAACTGAACGTCGTCGAGCAACAACACATCAAGCGAACGGTAGGTCCGCTTGAAACTGTCGAAGGATTTTTGCTGATAGGCGCGCACGACATCCGAGTAATAGTCTTCGGCATGAACATAACGAACGATCTTTTCCGGCGATTCGGTGGCAATGGTGTTACCGATGGCGTGGATCAGGTGAGTCTTGCCGAGGCCGGCCCCGCCGTAAATAAACAAGGGGTTGTAGGCCGCACCGGGATTATTAGCGACCTGAATTGCCGCGGCCCGGGCCAGATCGTTGGCTTTACCGACAATCAGGTTATCAAAGGTGAAAGACTGGAAGAGTCGTGATTTTTCATAATTACTATTTTTGCTGCGCGGCTTTTCCGCCCCGGAAACTGTTTTGACGACGGGTTCAGCAGCCTTTTCGGCGGACGTTTCGTTACGAATCGGTGCTGTTTTGGTGCTGCCAATAACCAGGGAAATGGCGATTGGTGCCGCAAAAAAGCTGTGGCTGTACTCTTCGATGCGCGAGAGATAACGGTCGCGAACCCATTTGAGAATGAAACCGTTGGGCGCGATAAGCCGTAGCCCTTCGCTAAGAGCTACTTTTTCACCTTCGAGCCGCAGTGGCTTGATCCAGGTATTGAACTGCTGTTCGGGCAATTCCTGCTCAAAACGCAGTAAACAAGATTCCCAGAAACCGGCCATTGATGAATTGACTCCTCCCCGGCCTGTTAAAAAACTCTGCCGGTAGCTTTAGTGTTTGATTTAAAGAATGATTTTGTAACAATGCAGGCGGTTTGAAGGCGCCAGGGAAGGCGAGATTCTACGCCTCATCCACAAGGTTATCCACAGCTTTAGGAAATAATTGATCTTGACAGCTCACCATCTATCAAGGTGTAATTACGCGTTTTTCTCAGCACATCAAGGGATTTCAACATGAAACGCACGTATCAACCGTCGGTCGTGCGCCGCAAGCGCACACATGGCTTCCTGGTTCGCATGCGCACCAAAGGTGGTCGTGCAGTTATTGCTGCTCGCCGCGCCAAAGGTCGCACACGTCTGGCCGTTTAAACCAGACGTTCGGCAAGGTGGAACAAACCTTCGCCAGACGCTATCGCCTGACAAAAACGGATGAGTTCTCATCCGTTTTTGGTTTCAGGAAGGCGATTCGCGGAAAATTACTGATGCTGCACTATCAGCCAAGAGCCGTCGGTTTTACCGAAGCGCGTCTGGGATTGGTGGTTGGCAAAAAACAGCTCAAAAGATCGGTTGACCGTAACAGAGTCAAACGTATCATCCGCGAGCAGTTTCGCTGTTTGCGGACGAAGCTGCCGGCTTGTGATTTTGTCGTGCGCCTGGCAGTTAAGCCGGGAGTACTGGATGGCAAGTTGCTGGCGGGTGACTTTGTTGCCTTGCTGGAAAAACTGCGGCGGCCAAAGCCGAAGCGGGAAGAATGATGAAACGCCTGTTGATTGGCCTGGTTCGGGTTTATCAATATGCGATCAGCCCTTTTCTGGGGCGAAGCTGCCGGCATCACCCGAGTTGTTCGGCGTATGCGGTGGAAGCGGTAGAAAAATACGGTGCCATCAAGGGTGGCTGGTTGAGCGTCAAACGCATCGGCCGCTGTCATCCTTGGCATCCCGGCGGGTACGATCCGGTACCCTGATTTGAGAATGCTTGATTACATAGGCAGTTCATGGACACTCGACGCCTTATTCTGGTTCTGATTTTCACTTTCTCCAGCTTCATGCTGTGGGAAAGCTGGCAGAAATACAACCAGCCGAAACCGGCCGCGAATGCTGTAGCAACTACCGCTGGTAGCGCTGCGCCGACGCCTTCCGTATCCTTGCAGGCCGGTGCTTCCGGCTCTGCTGCTCCAGTTGTCTCGGCAGCGGCCAATGCCCCGGTCGGTGAAACCTTTACCATCAGCACCGACTTGCTGAAGGCGACCATTTCTGCCCAAGGCGGCGATCTGGTTGAACTTGAGTTGCTCAGGTACAAGGAACACGGCAATAAGGACAAGAATTTTTTCCTGTTCGAAACCAAGCACCAGTACATGGCGCAAAGCGGCCTGATCGGTGAAGGTCTGCCGACCCACCGTTCCGTTTTCAAGCGCGTTGAAGGGCCGACGGTACTTGCCGATGGCGCCAATGAGTTGAAAATTCGCCTTGAGACCGATACTGCCGATGGCGTCAAGGTTGCCAAGATTCTGACCTTCAAGCGCGGCTCCTATCTGGTTGATGTGGCTTGGGAAATTGCCAACGGCAGCGCCAAGGCTTTTGCTCCGCATGCCTATTTCCATTTGCAGCGCAATGACGTGGCACCGGAAGGCGAAACCATGATGGTTTCCACCTTTACCGGCCCGGCGGTTTATACCGATGCCGAGAAATACCAGAAGATTGCCTTCGGCGACATCACCAGCGACAAGGCCAAATTTGCCAAGACGGCCGATAACGGCTGGCTGGCCATGGTCCAGCATTACTTTGTTTCAGCCTGGGTGCCCAAGGACAAGACGCCGCGTGAGTACTACATGCGCAAGCTGGAAGGCGGTAATAGCTTTCAGGCTGGTCTGATTGTGCCGGTTGCCGAAATCGCACCGGGCGCCAAGGGTGAAACTTCGGTCAGCCTTTACGCTGGTCCGCAGGAACAGGCGGCGCTGAAGGCACTGGCGCCAGGTCTTGATCTGGTGGTCGATTATGGCTGGCTGACCGTGGTTGCTGCGCCAATTTTCTGGGCCTTGCAGGCAATTCACAGCCTCGTTGGCAACTGGGGTTGGGCCATCATTGTGCTGACTGTCATTCTGAAAGCCATTTTCTTCCCGCTTTCTGCCGCTTCCTACAAGTCGATGGCCAAGATGAAGTTGCTGACGCCGCGTCTGACGCAGTTGAAGGAGCGCTTTGGTGACGACAAGCAACGGCTGAATCAGGAAATGATGAAGATGTACCAGACCGAGAAGGTCAATCCACTCGGCGGCTGTCTGCCGATTCTGGTCCAGATTCCGGTTTTCATTGCACTGTACTGGGTGTTGCTGGGTGCCGTTGAAATGCGCGATGCGCCCTGGATCCTGTGGATCAAGGATCTCGCTTCGGCCGACCCTTACTACATTCTGCCGGTGCTGATGATCATTTCGATGTTCATTCAGACCAAGCTGAACCCGACGCCTCCGGACCCGATCCAGGCCAAGGTGATGATGATGATGCCGCTGATTTTCGGTGTCATGTTCCTCTGGTTCCCGGCCGGTCTGGTGCTCTACTGGGTGGTTAACAACATTCTGTCCATCGCCCAGCAATGGCAGATTACCCGGATGATCGAATCTGGTGGCAAGGCCGCCAACGACGCCAAGGCTTAAGCCTGAAACGATTGCTGCCATTGCCACGGCCCCCGGCCGTGGCGGTGTCGGCGTCATCAGGGTCTCGGGCAGCGATCTGCTGCCCGTTGCCCTTGCCCTGACCGGCAAAACACCCAAACCACGTTACGCCACGCTGGCTGATTTCAAGGCGGGCGATGGCAGCGTCATCGACAGCGGTCTGCTGCTCTACTTTCCCGATCCAAATTCCTTTACCGGCGAAGATGTTCTCGAACTACAAGGACACGGCGGGCCGGTCGTCATGCAGATGCTGTTGGCGCGCTGTCTCGATCTCGGGGCGAGGCTGGCCGAACCCGGTGAATTCAGCCGGCGCGCCTTTCTCAACGGCAAGCTCGATCTGGCCCAGGCCGAAGCCGTCGCCGACCTGATCGATGCGGCAACGACCAGCGCGGCTCGTTCGGCGGTGCGTTCGCTGCAGGGCGAGTTCTCCAAAGCCATCCACAGCCTGACTGACGAGTTGATCAATCTGCGCATGCTGGTTGAGGCAACGCTGGATTTTCCCGAAGAAGACATCGACTTTCTCAAGGCCGCCAATGCCTTTGGTCGGCTGGAAACCCTGCAACTCAAACTGGCGGAGGTTTTCGACCGGGCCGGGCAGGGCAAACTGCTTCAATCCGGCCTCCACGTCGTGCTGGCTGGCCAACCGAATGTCGGCAAGTCATCCCTGCTCAACCGGCTGGCTGGCGACGATCTGGCGATCGTCACGCCAATTGCCGGGACGACCCGCGATGCGCTGCGGTCAACCATACAAATCGAGGGAATTCCGCTTCACATCATCGACACCGCGGGCCTGCGCAAAACTGAAGACGAGGTCGAGAAAATCGGCATCGAGCGCAGCTGGCGGGAAATCGAACGGGCCGACGTGGTGCTGCTGCTGGTCGATGCCCGCTCCGGTGTGAGCGAGGCCGACCGGGAAATTTTGGAACGCCTGCCGGAACGCCTGAAACGGATCACCATTTACAACAAGATCGACCTCAGCGGCAACCAGGCCGAGCGTCACGATGAACCGGATACTACGGCAATATCCCTCTCGGCCCGTTCCGGCGAGGGTATCGAATTATTGCGTCAGGAACTGCTGCACATTGCAGGATGGCATCAGACAGAAGATGTTTTCATCGCCCGCGAGCGCCATCTGCGGGCCTTGGCCACGGCACAGGAACACATTGTCGCCGCGAGAAATGTGGTGGAAGGACGCTTGCCGGCGCTTGAATTGTTTGCCGAAGAACTCCGGCTAACGCAGCAATCGCTGGGTGAAATTACCGGCGAATTCACCGCCGACGATCTGCTCGGCGTCATTTTCAGCCGCTTTTGCATCGGCAAATAAGACCGTTGTTCATCATTTACGGGGAATAACTCCCTGTTGATAACTCTGTGAATAGACGCTGGGCGCTTTGGGGGTAAGGAGCAGGATTGTTCACTGAGCCAAAACTGTCCACTTTTCACCCACAGCTGTTTAAGAGCTTTTTGCAGAAGCAAATTTTTTAAATAAGCGACTGTAAATAAACATTATTTTTTAGTTATCCACAGAAGTGTTCGGCAGTTAGTGTTAACAATTGTTTTATTTATAGTTCTTATATAAAACCAGGAAGCAGCCTTCCGGCCCCAAAGTCAGCTGGAAATCTTTGATCTCAGCTTGTTGATAGTTGTTGCTGCTGCTTTTTGTCGGATCAATTGCTGCGGTAGAAG
>CAYWNX010000155.1:0-931 GCA_964459735.1 uncultured Dechloromonas sp.
TGTAATGCGACACGCCCTGCCAAAGCGCAGGCAATGAATGAATTGAATAGAAGACACCTGAGAGCATGGTCAACGGCATGATCAGGAAGTTCTGGAAGGCTGCGAGCTGATCGAATTTCTCCGACCAGATGCCGGCAATCATCCCGAGCGCGGCGAACATGGCACCACCGAGCAGTGCAAAGACCAGCACCCAGAACGGCGCGACGACCGTTATTTCGGCAAACCACACGGTCGCCAAAAGCACACCGATGCCGACCATCAAACCGCGCGCCAGAGCAGCCAGCACGTAGGCCGCGAAGAAGGCACTGTAGGGAATTGGCGGCAGCAGAACAAAAACGATGGAGCCGGTAATTTTCGCCTGGATCAGGCTGGAGGAGGAATTGGCAAAAGCGTTCTGCAGGACCTGCATCATCACCAGCCCCGGCACCAGAAAGCTGGTGTAACGCACGCCATGCACCTGAACCTGCTCGTCCAGCACGTGACCGAAGATCATCAGGTAAAGCAGCGCCGTCAGCACCGGTGCGCCGACGGTCTGAAAAGCCACTTTCCAGAAGCGCAGCAGCTCTTTATAGAGAAGCGTCCAGAAACCGATCATTGATTCATTGCCCGGACAAAAACATCTTCGAGCGTGCCGCCCGGGTGGGCTGCCATCAGATTGGCCGTGGTATCAAGGGCAACGACGCGCCCCTGTTTCATCAGGGCAATCCGGCCGCAAAGGGCCCCGGCCTCCTCCAGGTAATGCGTCGTCAGGATAATCGTATGCCCCTCATTGTTCAGGCGGCGCACGAACTGCCACAACCCCTGGCGCAACTCGACATCAACCCCGGCCGTCGGCTCGTCGAGCACGATCACCGGCGGCTTGTGCACCAACGCCTGGGCAACCAGCACGCGACGCTTCATGCCACCCGAGAGACGACGCATGTTTACATTG
>CAYWNX010000155.1:941-6498 GCA_964459735.1 uncultured Dechloromonas sp.
GTCAGATCGAGGTTATGAAGAATTTCATCGATCCAGTCATCGTTCTTGCGGATACCGAAGTAGCCGGACTGGATCTGCAGGGTTTCACGGACATTAAAAAACGGATCAAAGACCAGCTCCTGAGGCACCACACCGAGCAGGCGACGGGCCTCCCGGAAATCCTTGATTACGTCATTGCCGAGTACTTTAAGGGAACCCGAATCCGGCCGAATCAAACCAGCCAGACAGGAAATCAGCGTCGTTTTACCGGCACCGTTGGGGCCCAGCAGACCGAAAAACTCACCCTCTTCGATTTCCAGCGAAACACCGGCCAGCGCTTGCAGTGAACCAAAATGCTTGACGACGTCAATGATCGAAACAGCAGCGGCCATAGAGATCGACTCCCTCAGACGAGGGGCAACAACTCGGTCACGCCGTACAACTCCGCCAGCGAGCGTACACCCTTTGGAATATGGGCAAATTTGACGGTCGACCGCGACAATGCCGCAGCGCGGAGCCAACCGAGCATCACGGCCAGCGCCGAAGAGTCCGCTTCAGTCACGACAGAAAAGTCAAAAACCTGCTCGCCTGACTGTAAAGCAGCACGGCCTGCTTCAAGCAGGCCACGCGCATTTGCCATCACAAGCGGCACTTTGACGATCAGGCGCAAGCCCTCACGCTCGATCATTTTTTTTCCGCTTTAGCCAGATTGGCTTCCAGCGACTTGTTCTTGGTTGCAACCGTGGCAATCAGGCCATCGATACCGCCATTGCGAACCTCCTGGGCAAACTGATCGCGGTAGTTGGTGACCAGGCTGATACCAGCCACCGTCATGTCATAAACTTTCCAGACATTTTCCAGCCTTTCCAGGCTGTAATCGAGTTGTACAGGTTTACTGCCGGGCTGCAACACCTCCGTGCGCACAAGTACATCGGTGTCGCCAGCATTCATCTTGAATGGCTTGTAGACGATTTTCTGGTTCTTGTAGCCGGTCAGCGCGTTGGAGTAGGTACGAACCAGCAGAGTCCTGAATTCGGCAGTCAGTTGCTGTTGCTGCTGCGGCGTCGCTTTCCGCCAGTCCTTGCCTAGCGCCAGTGCAGTCATGTGCGGGAAATTAAAATGTGGCAGCACCTTCTTGTCGACCAGATCGATGGCCTTTTGGGTATTGCCACTCTGGATATCCTTGTCGTTGCGAACAATCTCCAGAACATCTTCAGTGACCTGCTTGATCAACACATCCGGCGCCTCCTGCGCCTGGACAGCAGCGGCGATCAAAGTGGCGAAAAGAAAGGCAACAATTTTTTTCATCATTTGGTTCCAGAACAAATTAGTCATCCAGACGTGGGGGACGACCGTCAAAAATCTGATTGCGCCGACGCTGCAGGTAAGCGTCGCGAATATAGGCATATTTATCAAGCGCCGCCTCATCTACCACTTTGTCAGAAGGCAAAAGGCTGGCGCGGATATCAACGAAGCGCAAGGTCACCATACTGTTACGACTGGAAACCGGGCGAGCACGCCAGACCGGGTCAACATAGGAATCGACGATCCAACCGGCAGTATCACGCAATGTGCGTGGTCCGATAACCGGCCAGAATAGATAACCGCCCCCGCCAACTCCCCACACCGCCATGGTCTGGCCAAAATCTTCTTCATGCTTTTCGAGACCCAGTTCGCTGGCCACGTCAAACAACCCGAAAATACCGATTGTCGAGTTGATCAGCAGGCGCCCGATATCGATACCAGCATCACCAAACTTGCCTTGCAAAGCGTTATTCGTTCCAATCCAAAGGTCGCCGACATTGCCAAAAAAATTACCCGTACCAGCCTTGACCGGCAATGGAGCTGCCTTGTCATAGACCTGAGCAAGCGGCTTGGTGGCGTATTTGTCGATCACTTCGTTTACGGCAAACATGCTGCGATTGAACCCTTCGTAGGGGTCATGTGGCCCCTCATCGGCCAACGCGGCACCGCAGCAGAAAAGCACCACGGCCCAGCCGGCAAGCAGCCTGTGACACCGCGACATTTCGCCGCCCCCAAGCATTTTCGTCATTTCGTATCCTGTCCGTCTGCTGCCTTGCTGAAAAGAAACTGGCTGATCAGCTTTTCCAGAACGACGGCCGATTGGGTTTTGGTAATCACGTCGCCGGCCTTCAGCATTTTTTCATCACCACCGACATCAAAACCGATGAACTGTTCGCCCAGCAAGCCAGCCGTATAAATGGCAGCAAAAGTATCTTTCGGGAACTGGTAGCGACCATCGACATTCATTGTCACGACCGCCTCGTAAGTTGCCGGATCGAAGGTGATATCGACAATTCGCCCGACGACAACACCAGCACTCTTGACCGGCCCACGCACCTTGAGCCCGCCGATGTTATCAAACTTGGCCTGCAACACATAAGTATCGGACAGATGTGCCGACGAAAGGTTGCCGACCTTGAGGGCCAGAAACATCACCGCGGCAATACCGATGGCGACGAAGATGCCGACCCAGAGGTCGAGTACGGTACGGTTCATGAAGTTCCCCGGAACATGAACGAAGTCAGAACGAAATCCAGCGCCAGAATAGCCAGCGCCGAGGTCACCACGGTGCGGGTGATCGCCCGTGATACACCTTCGGCAGTCGGTGCCGAGTCGTAGCCTTCGAAAACGGCGATCAGCGAAACCGCGATGCCAAAAACAAAACTCTTGATGATGCCATTCACGATGTCATAACGAAAATCAACCCCGGCCTGCATTTGTGACCAGAAGGCACCATCATCGACACCGATAAAAACCACACCAACCAGCCAGCCACCGATCACGCCCATCGCCGAAAATAATGCGGCAAGCAGCGGCATCGAGATCACGCCGCCCCAGAAGCGCGGCGCGACAACGCGGGCGATTGGATCAACCGCCATCATGTCCATCGCCTTCAATTGTTCGGTTGATTTCATCAAACCGATCTCGGCTGTCACAGAGGAACCGGCGCGCGAGGCGAACAACAAGCCGGCAACGACCGGGCCGAGCTCGCGGGTCAAGGACAAGGCAACCAGAATACCCAGCGCCTCTGTCGAGCCATAGCGCTGCAAGGTTTCATAACCCTGCAAACCAAGCACCATGCCGACAAACAGCCCGGAAACGACAATGATCAGCAGGGACAACACGCCACTGAAATAAATTTCACGCAGGGTCAGGTGTAAACGCCGGAACGAGGTAGCAGAATATTTCAGAATGGCAAACAGGAAGCGCGTCGCGAAACCGAGCCGCCAGATACGGTTGACCGTAGCGTGACCAAGCTTGCGTACAAGTGCCAGCGGACTAAACATGACGCACTCCGCGCAGGAATTCCTGCCGTACCGATGGCGCCGGATAATCGAAATGCACCGGCCCCTCGACTTCAGCATGGACAAATTGGTGCACGAAAGGATCTTTCGAAGCGCGGATTTCGTCCGGTGTACCCTCGGCCACAATTCGCCCTGCGGAGACAAAATAGATGTAATCGACAATCAGCAGCGACTCCTGCACATCATGGGTAACCATGATCGAGGTAGCTCCAAGCGCGTCATTGAGTTTGCGGATTAACTGGCCAATTACGCCAAGAGCGATCGGATCAAGACCGGCAAAGGGCTCGTCGTACATCATCAACATGGGATCAAGCGCCACGGCACGAGCCAGCGCCACTCGCCGCGCCATGCCGCCGGAGAGTTCGGCCGGCATCAGCTTGTGGGCACCGCGCAACCCAACAGCTTCCAGCTTCATCAACACGAGATCGCGGATCATCTCCTCCGACATGTCCGTATGCTCGCGCATCGGAAAGGCCACGTTGTCGAACACCGACATATCGGTAAACAGCGCACCAAACTGGAACAGCATGCCCATCTTGCGCCGCAGACGGTACAACTCCTGGTGGGACATTTCGCAGACCTGATGTTTTTCCAGTCGCACGCGTCCACCGTTTGGACGCAACTGGCCACCAATGCAGCGCAGCAGGGTTGTTTTGCCGCAACCGGAGCCGCCCATGATGGCCACGACCTTGCCGCGAGGGATCTTCATGCTGATCCCTTCAAGCACTGGCCGGCCACCATAGTTGAAGCGGAGGTCTTCAATATCGACCAGAATGTCGTCGGGCAAAGCACTTTCCTCAATAAAAGTTTGGCGATTTTAGCAGAATCGCCCCCTAACCCAAGGAAGTGCCAAGGCTATAATCAAACAAAATTTCATCTGGAATACGCTGCCTTTTGACCGCTGCCAAGCCGCTTTTACTGATCGTCGATGACGACTCGCTGATCAGCGAGTCGCTTGGTTTCGCCTTTGCGCAGGAGCTTGATGTCGTCACCAGTCACTCCCGCCCGCACGCCCTGGCCCTGCTCCGCCAGCTCAGGCAGGCCCCACAAATCGCCCTGATCGACCTGGGTTTGCCGCCTTTCCCGCACCGGCCCGACGAGGGTTTTGCGCTGATCAGCGACCTGCTGGCGCTGTCACCCGAGATGAAAATCATTGTGCTTTCCGGGCAAAATGATGAAGAAAACGCCCGTCATGCCCGTACCCTCGGCGCGGTCGATTTTGTCGGCAAGCCTTGCGACCCAGGCCATCTCAGTGCGCTATTCCGGCAGGCGCTGAGCTTTATCGACAAAAGCCAGGATCAGCCGCTCGCCGGCCTGATTGGCGAGAGCCTCCCAGCCCAGCGCCTGCGCCTGCAACTTGGCCAGTTCGCCAACCTCTCTTTCCCGGTGCTGATCGAAGGGGAGTCGGGCAGCGGCAAGGACATCGTTGCCAGCCACTACCTGCATCAATTAACCAACCGTCAGGACAAACCTTTTCTCGCCCTAAACTGTGCCGCCATTTCGCCGACCCTGCTCGAACCAACGCTGTTTGGCTACGCCAAAGGCGCTTTTACCGGGGCGAGCACCGCCAAGGCCGGCTACTTTGAAGATGCCGACAGCGGCACGTTGTTCCTCGACGAGATCGGCGAACTGCCGCTCGACCTGCAACCCAAACTGCTCCGCGTTCTTGAAAATGGCGAATACCAGCGCGTCGGCGAGACGCAGACCCGCATTTCCCGGGCCCGCATCATCGCTGCAACCAATCGCGACCTGCGCCAGGAAACACGGGCCGGGCGTTTTCGCGCCGACCTTTTTCATCGTTTATCGGTGTTCACCGTAGCAGTCCCGCCGCTGCGCGAAATGGGCAGCGACCGCCTGTTGCTCCTCGATCATTTCAGGAGAATTTACGCTAATCAGGCCCACCTGCAGCCATTCGCCCTGACGCCAGCCGCGCAAGCCCTCTGGCTGGACTATGCCTTTCCGGGCAATGTTCGTGAACTGCGCAACATCGTTATCCGGCTCACCGCTCGCCACGCTGGCCAAACAGTATCCAACGAGTTGCTACTGGCCGAATTCGATGCCGCCGACACAGCTGAAAACCCGCCCTCGAACGCCGTCAGCCTGGTCGCCGACGATTTGGAACAGACCAAACAGTCTGCCCGCAAACACCTGCAAAATGCGGGCCGCCTGAATCTCGATGCCACACTGGAACTCTGGGAACGCGGTTACATTGAAGCCGCGATTGAACTCAGCGCCGGCAACATGAGCCA
>CAYWNX010000156.1:0-6486 GCA_964459735.1 uncultured Dechloromonas sp.
GGCACTGGATATCATTCTTGCTTATCCAGTGCTTGGCGTAGGACCAATGCATCTTGCTTTTCTCCCAAACGGGATAGCGGCTCATCCGCATAACGCCATACTGCAATGGGCGGCAGAATGGGGATTGCCGTCTGCGACATTATTAACTTTTGGAATCTTGCTTGGGCTGCGATCACTATTTCGCCGGATTTGCTCCAAATCAAGTGGCAGCGAACGCAGTTTGTTGAGGGTTGCTCTATTCTTGTCGCTTATTGCAGCACTAACACAATCTTTGGTGGATGGAATAATCGTTATGCCGTATAGCCAGACTTGGCTGGCGATCATCACAGGCTGGGCTATTGGTGTGCATTACGATGATCATGACCACCAATCCTCAGAGCGGACCAGCCCAGCCGATATTTGGCCCCCAACGTTGGCTGCTCTTCTCTGGGTAGGGGTCATTTTTTATGGGACTCATGACGATATTGGACGCTTGAAGGAACGAGAGATTATTTTTATGCAAAAACATGGTGGCATCACCATGCCTCGTTATTGGGAGCAAGGAGTCATTTTTGAATAATTGGGGACACCAATTAGTCGCCCCAGGTTAAGCGAACGAGGAAAAGCGGGGTCAGACTCGACAAAATCAAATGAGTTTGCCAGGTCAATTTTCCAGGGGAGCAGAAGGTCGTCGAGGCGGTTTTCTATTTCCAGTTGTTGAGCAAGATGGAGCGTTGGTGCTTGCAGGCATAGGTCAATGTCGGAGCAAGGACGGTAATTTCCTTTGGCACGCTATGACTTGCTCAATGGCTGGGTAGCCAGCAAGGATGCCCAGAATTTTATGAATAGTGCTTTCGGGGAGGCCGTGGCGCAATTCGGCTTTTGTCATTGAGCCTCCGTGAGGCCCCGCATTCGTTCCGCGAAGGCGACAAACAGTGGATGGTAGCTTTCAAGAATCAGTTTGACAATGTGGGCGGCGATTTCGAGGTTATAGGTGTGAGAGGTCTGGTTGCGACTTTTTACCATTTCCATCCAGCCTTCGCCGTCTTCGATGATTTCTTTATTGAATGCTTCTCTGGTGGCGTCACGGGGGCCGGTGATGCCTTGCCAGAAAAAATAGTCTTTCATTACATTCCAGGCGAGGTCTACTGCGCTGGTCCGGCGTTCCAGGGCGCGGTTGTGGTTGGCTATCTTTGTTGCCAACGGATTTCCTGATCGAACGTTGGCATGGGTTTCAACGCTAAATTTTTTGCAAATGGGAAATCGGCTAGCGACAGTGATTTACTTCCAGGGCGCCCGTTGGGCCAGCCAGGTTTGCAGCGATTCCGGCAGTTCGTTGATCAGCAGCGCATGGCGACCCGCGACCCAGCCATGGATCGGCCCGCTCGGGCGTTTGGCGAGGGCATCCTTGATCAGGGTGTCGGCAGTGACGTGGTCGTTGATCAGGCCGAGTTCGTCCTGTAATTGTGAAAGCGCCGCGAGGTACGGGCTGAGGCGATTGGGCGTTAGCAGCGGGGCGAAAAATTCCAGGGTATAGCGTAGTTTTTTGAAGCTTATCCGCATCCGGTGGCGTTCTGCCGGGCTGAGTGTGGCGTGACGGGTGGCGAGTTTTCTGGCACGGCGGGCATGGCTGCTGATGCGCTCGTTGGCGAAGTCCTTGAGCGGCATCGGCAGGGTGTCGCTGAGCGCGTAGATGGCTGAGGTGAATTCAACCAGCAGGCGCGGGTATTCCTTGACGGCGAGAATGCGGATGACAGCACGCCGTGCGGCTTTGGCGCGGCGGCGGGCGGCGTTGCGCAGGTGGCGGAGGTCGCGGTTTTCCGGGAAGGCGGCCTGGATTGGCGGCAGGGTTTCTTCGAGAAAGACATCCCAGTTTCTTGCATCGCCGAGGGCGCCGGCGAGGGTTTGCCAGGTCTGGCCGTAGGCGGTAACGAATTCGGGCGGCAGGACGGGGGCGAAGAGTTTGATCGCAGAGCGCAGCCGACGCAGCGCGACGCGGGCCTGGTGGATGAATTCCACTTCAGCACTTTCGCAGAGTCCTTTTTCGTTGCGTTGGAAGTGTTCCAGGCAGCCCAGCGCAATGTTGCGAAAGGCTTCGACGGGCATCATTTGCGCATTGATGGTTGCCGGTTTTGCCTTGAACGGGAGTAGCGGTTCGTCGAGGTATAACTTGTAGCCGCGTTCGGCTTTGCTGGCGATGGCGGGGTGAAGGTTGTATTGCTCCTGCAGCTTGCGGGTGAGGCCGAAGATGTCGTGAACTTTGCCGGAGATGAGTTCGAGCTCAATTTCACAGATAGGCGTGCTTTTGCCGCAGCTTTCGATGGTGCCGCGGTCGACAGCCAATTCGATCAAAGATTCGTTGAAGGGCACATGCCAGATTTGCCGGCGGAAGTCGGTGGTGAATATGGGCTCGAACTGTTTGCTTGCATCTTCAAGAAACCCGCGTAAATCGTCGGCATCGACGTGGCTGAAATCAAAATTGCCGGGCGTTGCGACTGTTTCCCACTCGCTGCGCATTGCCAGGCCGCCGCTGGCCGGCTCGGCGGATTTGACGGTGAGCAGCCATTGCTCAGCTTTTTTGCGGAAGCGGACGGCGATGCGTTTGGTGTGGAGGTCGAGATTTGGTGTGTCGTAATAGGTATTCAGCAGGCGCAATTTTTGCGGCTGAATATTGGCCAGCAAGGGGTGGCTGGTCAGATTTTTGGCGGTCTTGGGGCTGAGTTGCAGCTTCAATTCGATTTCAATGCTCATCTTGATTCAGTTCCTTGCCTAAGCCTGCCCAGCGTTGTTGCAATTGAAATTGGGGAAATGTTTGTTCGTGTCCGGTGGCCGGAGCATTTAACCTTGGCCGATGATCTATTGAAAAATTTCATCCCCGCCTGCGCGGGGTGGCTGGCTGATTAGCCCTGTAACGCCGGGTTCAGCGTGTAGGTGCCGGTCAGGCTGGCTTGCGCCAGAATGTGGCCCTGCATTGCGGCACGCACTTCTGCCCCGCCAAATTTGCCTTCCAGCGGCAGGCTGGCGATATCGAGGGCGTAAAGGGTGAAGACGTAGCGGTGGATGATTTCGTCGTTCCAGGGTGGGCAGGGGCCGTCGTACCCGTAGTAGTCGCCATTCATGTCGTGATCGCCGGCGAACCAGTCGGTGTAGTTGTTGACGCCTTGCCGGCTGCCGTGGGCCGCTTGTGGGCCGGCTTTGCCGCGCGGGGTGACGTCGTTGCTGAATTCTCCCTCTTTTATGCTGTTGACCGCAGCACTCAGGTCAATCAGCACCCAATGGAAGAAATCGATGCGCGGCAGACTGGCGGGAATGCTGCGGCCTTCCTGGTTCACGTCGTCGCCCTGGCTCGGTACGTCCGGGTCGTGGCAGATCAGGGCGAAGGACTGGGTGCCGGTCGGTGCATCGTGCCAGGCAAGCTGCGGGTTGCGGTTTTTGCCGAGGCAGACGTGATGGGCCGGGTCCGGGATGCAAAAGGAAAAATCGCCGGGTATTTTGCTGCCGTCGGTGAAGCTGCTGCTGGTCAGTTGCATGATGCGTCTCCTGTTTAATCAGCTGCCCGGCGTTTGAAGTCACGAGGGCGGAAACCGAGTAGCCATAGTGTAGCGAAATATGACGTGGCGCCTAGTGGGACGAGCCATGCAAGGTGGCTGGTGCGCCCGAGCAGGTTCTTTTGCAGCCAGCTGCTTTCGCTGCCCATGGCGAACCAGAGTGTCGTCGCCATCACGCTCATCGCCACTGCCAGCTTCAAGACAAAAAGACCCCAGCCCGGTTGCGGTGTGTAAATGCCCTGTTGGCGCAGGCCGCGGTAGAGCAGGGCGGCGTTAAGACAGGCCGCTAGGCCGATTGAAAGCGCCAGTCCGGCGTGTTCAAGCCAGCCGATGAAGGCGAGATTCATGGCCTGCGTGGCAAGCAGCGAGATCAGTGCTATGCGGAGCGGCGTTTTGACGTTTTGCCGGGCATAAAAGCCGGGGGCGAGGATTTTGACGAGAATCATGCCGGTCAAGCCAACGGCGTAGGCGAGCAGGGCGCTGCGGGTTTGAAAAACGTCATTGGTCGAAAAGGCGCCATGGAAGAACAGTGTGGCAATCAGCGGTACGGCCAGGATGGCGAGGGCAAGGGCGGCCGGCGCGGCGAGCAGCAAGGTCAGGCGCAGGCCCCAATCGAGCAGCTTGGCGTATTCGCTGTGATTTTCGCTGGCGTGGTAACGCGCCAGTGATGGCAGCAAAATCGTTCCCAGTGCGACGCCGAGCATGCCAGAGGGGAATTCCATCAGGCGGTCGGCGTAGTAGAGCCAGGAGACGCTGCCGGTCTTGAGGAATGAGGCAAAGATGGTGTTGATCAACAGGCTGATCTGCGACACCGAGACGCCAATCAGGGCTGGGCCCATCAGGGTCAGAATACGACGCACGCCGGGGTCGGCCCAAGCGGCGCGCCAGTTGATCGACGGCCGCGGCAACATGGCAATTTTTTTCAGGGCGGGAAGCTGAATGGCCAGTTGCAACAGGCCGCCGATAAAAACGGCCCAAGCCAGTGCCAGTACCGGCGGGTCGAAATAGGGCGCGGCAAACAGTGCCATGCCGATAAAGGCAATATTGAGCAGTACCGGCGTGAAGGCGGGCAGGGCGAAACGGCTCCATGTATTCAGTATCCCGCCGGAGAGCGCGACCAGGGACATGAACAGGATGTACGGGAAGGTGATACGGGTCAGTGTCACCGTCAGTTCAAATTTGCCGGCATCGGCGGTAAAGCCGGGGGCGGATATCCAGACCAGTAACGGTGCGGTGGCAATGCCGATGGCCGTAACGGCAAACAGGGCCATCGAGAGCAGGCTGGCCACGTGATCAACCAGGCAGCGGGTTTCCTCATCGCCTCGCTTGTTTTTGTATTCACCAAGAATCGGCACGAAGGCTTGGGAAAAGGCCCCTTCGGCGAACATGCGACGGAGCAGGTTGGGAAGTTTGAAGGCAACAAAAAAAGCATCGGTTGCCAAGCCGGCGCCAAAAGTCCGGGCAATTACGAAGTCGCGGACAAAGCCGAGGATGCGAGAGAGGAGGGTCATGCCGCTGACCGTGGCCAGCGCGCGCAGCAGATTCATTGGGGGCGGTTTCGCCTGTGCAGGCAGCGAAAAGCCGTCATTCTACGCTCTGCCATCGAGGGCGCCAGGAATGACTGAAGAATTATGCTGTCGTGCAAGGTAATCAGCTCATGAAGCTCAACAAAACAGACATTTAGACCAGGTAATATGGTTTTGTTAGTTGGATTGTGCACCGCAACATTTTATTCTTGACAAAGAGTTTTATTGGCCTATACTTTGTTTTGTGCACTGCAGCAATTTGAGATATTGAATTGCTAGCGCTTACCGATTTCCCCATCCTTAAAGGAGCTTTACCATGTTGAAAACCAATGACAAGTTCATCGCCAGCAACAAAGCCGCTGTTGATTCTCTGCTGACGATTGTCAATGCATCCCTGAACAGCGCCGAGCGTCTGGCTGCCCTCAATCTCAATACTGCACGCGCCCTGCTTGCCGACAGCGCAGCTAACGTAAGCGCCCTGCTTGCTGCCAAGGATCCGCAAAGCCTGATCGCTCTGCAAAAATCACTGGCCCAGCCGGCACTTGAAAAGGTTTCTGCCTATTCACGCAGTGTCTATGAAATCCTTAGCCAGTCTTCAAACGGTCTGAAAGAACTCGTTGAGGGTCAAGCCGTTGAGTTGAAGAAGAATTTCACGGCCGCTATTGAACAGTCTCTGAAAAATGCACCGGCCGGTTCTGAATCGGTCGTTGCTGCCGTGAAGTCAGGTTTTGCCGCTGCTGATTCCGCTTACGAAAACATGACCAAGGCAGCCAAGCAAGCAACGGCGGCAATTGAAGCCAATCTTGTCTCCGCTAAAGAAGCGGCCGGCAAACTGATTAGCAAGGCTGCTTGAGAAATGTCGCGCTAATTCCCCTGGAATGACAGGGGCAGAAACCCGGTGCTGCGGCCCGGGTTTTTTGCATTCGAGATCGGCAAGAAAGGAAATATATGCCCACCCAGATCGACACGGCCATTCTTCAATTTCTTAAGACCAATGGTCCGCAATCAGAATCCGAAATCGCTGAGGCCTTGAATCTGCACATCACGCGGGTGCACAGTCACGTTGCGCAACTGTCATCAGCCGGCGATATCATCTGCTGCAACCTGACGCAATTCAAGGGTGGCCTGAAAATTGAGGGCATCAGTTGCCGGCTATCCTGCTACACGCCGCCTGCGGCTCGCGGGCGCAAGCCTGGCGTCAAGAAAAATGCCAATTTGGATAATAATCAGCCTTATTAGCGTGAATCTCTTGCTTGGCACGAAAGGGGATCCGCATTGAGCCGTATGGGCTAACTGTGCTGCATCCTGGATGGAGTCGCCTATCAACGTGGGGCCCAGCCGACTGAGCTATGGACGCACGTACAGGCAAATTAGCTGTACAAGAAAACTGGAGCGGCAGAAGAGTCTCGAACTCTCGACCTCAACCTTGGCAA
>CAYWNX010000157.1:0-6476 GCA_964459735.1 uncultured Dechloromonas sp.
CCCCTGCAGGCGCATCAGTGGTCCGGTGTCGGCCGGTGCGGCAACGACAACGGCACGGCGCATGCCTTCTTCGCCAAGGATTTGCTCGATGAACTCCTTAACCTCACGACCGCGTTCACCAATCAGGCCAACGACGATAACATCGGCTTCCGTGTAGCGAGCCATCATGCCGAGCAATACCGATTTGCCAACACCGGAGCCGGCAAACAATCCCATTCGCTGGCCTCTTCCCACGGTCAACAGCGCATTTATGGCACGAATACCGACATCAAGGGGCTGGTGGATGGCGGCGCGCAGCATTGGGTTGACCGGGCGGCTTTGTAATGGCCTCGACAGGGTGGCAAGAACGGGCCCCCTGTTATCGAGTGGGCGACCAACGCCATCGAGTACGCGGCCCAGCAGTTCCTCGCCAACCGGTGCCTGCTTGACGCGATCGATGGCGCGGCGACGAAAAGGTGCCGGAGCATCGACGCGGGGGGGCGTTGAGGGTGTCTCGAAAGCAACTACCTTGGCGCCAGGTGCCAGGCCATAAACATCATCGGAGGGCATCAGGTACAACTTTTCGCTGGCAAAACCGACCACCTCTGCTTCGACAGGAGCGCCACCCGGCGGATAAATGCGACAGGAGCTACCGAGGGGTAACTTCAGTCCGGCCGCCTCCATGACCAAACCATTGATTCGGGTCAACCGGCCCACCGGCCACAATGGTTGGGCATTGCTGGCGGCGGTCGTGCAGTTTTGCAGAAAGCCATTCCAGCGTGCGGCGTGGTCTGGCATTTTAAGGCTCAGAGGTTCAGCCATTTCTGTGGCTCCGTGCCGATTGCTTCAAGCACCCTTTTCCAGCGTGTTTCGATACTGGCGTCTACTTCGCTGGTGCCGGCATGCAGCAGGCAACCGCCAGGGCTTATCTCTCTATCCTCAACAATTTGTGTGCTTGTCTGGGCAAACTGTTCAGCGAGTTGGGGGCGGATATGTTCTGCATCTGCCGGGTTCAGACGAAGGGTGAGATGGGCATGGTGCAGTGGCAGGCTGGCAATGGCTTCGCGAATAATCGGCAGCAATACCTCGGTATTGGCCGCGATGTTGCCTCGGGTGACTTGGGCGGCAATTTCGATGGCGAGTGCCAGCAGTTGCTCAGCAACAGATTGTTCGACCTCGGTGAGGGCAGTTTCCAGATTGCTGATCAGAGCGCCATAACGCTGGGCATTTGTCTCGGCCGCCTCGCGCGCCGCTTTTTCGCCGGCAGTTCTACCCTCTGCCAAACCTGCCTCATAGCCGCTGAGGCGTGCTTCTTCATGCATGCGTTCGATTTCATCGACCGTGGGCAGCGTGATTTGCGGTGTGGCTTCCGGCGCTGGCGGTGCGGTAAAGGGTTCTGTGCCAACGCTTGCGGCCGGTGCGGGTTGCCGGTCAAAGGAACTGGCTTGCCAGCGTTGAAAGCTGAAGAGTTCTTCCTTGGGGATGATCACGGATGAGCGCGGCCTGTTTAAAGCATCTGCTCGCCACCTGCACCGCCAAGGACAATTTGCCCTTCATCGGCCAGACGGCGAACAATCTTGAGGATTTCTTTCTGCTCGGCTTCGACTTCGGAAAGACGAACCGGGCCCTTCGACTCGAGGTCTTCGCGCAACATCTCGGCGGCGCGTTGCGACATGTTTTTGAATATTTTTTCGCGCAAATCGGGAGAGGTGCCCTTGAGCGCCAGAATCAAGGAGTCGGACTGAACTTCGCGCAAAATCAGCTGGATCGAGCGGTCGTCGATATCCATCAGATTTTCGAAAACGAACATTTCGTCGAGAATCTTTTGGGCCAGATCAGGGTCGTATTCGCGGATGGCGTCGACGACGGAAGTTTCGTTGGCGGTGCCGATGAAGTTGAGGATTTCGGCAACCGTGCGCACACCACCTCGAGCTGCGGTTTTTACGTTGGTTGAACCGGAAAGAATGCGCATCATCGCTTCATTCAGTTCCCTTAGCGCGGCCGGCTGGATGCCTTCCAGGGTTGCGACACGCAGTACTACGTCGTTACGCAGGCGCTCGGTGAAACGATTGAGAATTTCACTGGCCTGATCGTGCTCAAGGTGTACCAGAATAGTGGCAATAATTTGTGGGTGTTCGTTCTTGATCAGGTCGGCAACGGTTGGTGCATCCATCCATTTCAGGCCCTCAATGCCAGCCGTTTCGCCACCCTGAAGAATACGTGAGATCAGGTTGGAAGCCTTGTCGTCACCCAGCGCCTTGGTGAGTACCGAACGGATGTAGTTGTCGGTATCGACGTGGACCGCGAGACTTTCCTCGGCGATCTGGTTGAATTCGTCGAGCACGGCTTCGACCTTGGTGCGTGGGACGGACTTGAGCAAGGCCATCGCGTGCCCAAGCTTTTGTACCTCGCGTGGGCCGAGGTGTTTGAGCACTTCAGAGGCGTGATCTTCTCCTAGCGCAATCAGCAGTGTTGCGCTTTTTTCCATGCCGTCGTCGGGATTAGCTGCCACTTGGATCCATCCAGTCTTTTATTATGCTGGCGACCGCCTTCGGATCAGCCTGTGCAACATCCCGCGCTTTCTGAATCTTGGCGGCGTAATGATCGATCCGGACCTCGGTCGCTCCCTCTTCATCGACTTCGCCGGGCAGACCGCTGATGCCTCCATGCAGGCCGCCGCCCTCGGCAATCTCCTTCTCCGATTTGGCTGGCGGCTGAAGCATCGTTTTCAGCGAAGGCTGGATGATCTTGAAGTAGAGGAAGGCGATGATGGCGGCAATCATCAGGTACTTGATGAAATCCTTGGCGTAAGAAATGTTCTCCGGGTCCTTCCAGACCGGCAGTTCGCTCTCGCTCTTGTCGACCTCGGTGAACGGTGCATTCGCCACAGAAATGGTGTCGCCGCGTTCCTTGTTGAAGCCCATCGCTTCGCGAACCAGTTCATTGATTTGCTTCATTTCCGCTTCGGGCAGCGGCTTATTTACCGGCTTGCCATCCTTGCCAATCTCGCGGCGATGGTTGATTACCATGGCAGCCGAGAGGCGGCGAATGTTGCCCATGGCCTGTTTGGTATAGCGGACTGTCTTGTCGACTTCGTAGTTGATGGTGGCGTTCTTGCTGGTGCTGATCGGCTGGCCGACGGCGTTGAGTGGCGCCGTCACACCGGCCGAGTCGAGTTTGCCCTGAATATCACCCGGTTTTCCCGGTTGACCGGGGGAGGTTCCGGTTGCTGGCTGGGTGAGCGGTGCGGTGGCCGGCACGGGCGGCTGGTTGGTCAGGGCACCGGGAACGCCACCGATCACCTGGTTGATACTGGCCGTTTCATTATTCTGCTGACTGCGGATACTGGTTGTTTCCGGTGTGCTGTTGGGACGGAAAGTCTCGGCCGTTTGTTCGCTCTGGGAGAAATCGATGTCGGCGGCGACCTGCACTTTGAAATTGCCGGCACCGAGCATAGGCTTCAAAATTTCCTCAATACGATTGATCACGCCGTTCTCGGTTTCGCGCACATATTTGAGCTGGGCCGGGTCCAGTCCGGCGTCGGAGAGCTTGCTCTTCAGTTGCGAAAGAAGAGTGCCGTTCTGGTCAATGATTGCCACATTGGCCATCGGTAGTTGCGGCACGCTGGAGGAAATCAGGTGGCCGATGCCGGCAATTTGCCCATTGTCCAGCGTTCGGCCGGGGTAAAGATTGAGCATGACCGATGCCGTCGGCTTTTGCTCTTCGCGGACAAAAACGGAAGGCTTGGGGATGGCCAGATGCACCCGCGCTGCCTGTACAGCGCCAATCGACTGAATGGTGCGTGCCAGTTCACCCTCCAGGCCGCGCTGATAATTCACCTGCTCGGCAAACTGGCTGGTGCCGAATTTTTGATTTTCCATCAACTCAAAGCCAACCAGACCGCCGCGTGGCAGGCCTTGCGAAGCGAGCTTCAGGCGCACTTCATGAACGCGTTCGGCCGGCACCATCAGGGCGCCGCCGTCGCTGTAACGATGCGGGGTATTTTGCGCTTCGAGGATGGCGACGATGGCGCCGCCATCTTTCTCGGTCAGGTTGGAAAACAGCACCTTCCAGTCGGGCTGGCGGCTCCAGAGAATGGAACCGACAATGACCGCAATCAGGGCGGCCACTGCCACCAGAAAAATCATCTTCTGTTGTTCACCGAGCCGATTAAACGCCTCGCGCAGACGCTCCAACGGATTCGCATCCGGTGCAGTGCCTGCTGTCGTTTCAGTCGTTGCTGCCATTAAAGCCCGGGAAAATTGCGATGAAACACAAGAAGAATCAATTGATAGGCCGAGTCACCTAGAAATATTTTACTATTACCGGCGCTGAATCCATCCTATCTTTTTTCAATGCCTAGCCTGCAGGCCATCGCCGCTACTCCCGATTCCGAAGACAAGACCGCCGAATTGCAGCGGGCATTTGCCATGTTCAATCAGGTTTCTGCCGAGTTGACGCAGGCATACGAAGCACTGGAGGCGAGGGCTGCCTCGCTTACCGAGGAACTGGCGATTGCCAATGGTGAGTTGCGGCGGCAATATCAGGAGAAAGAAGCGCTTTCCGAACGACTTTCGTCCTTGCTTGATGCGCTACCGGCCGGAGTCGTGGTGCTCGATGCGGCGGCCCTGGTGGCGGCGGCAAACCCGGCCGCAATGGCCATGTTTGGGGCTGACATGGTCGGCCGGCACTGGGGTGATATCGTGCGCGCCCATCTTGAGCCGACGATGACGGTTGGCGAGTGGCTACTCAATGAGGGGCGGGTGTCGATTGCCGAGAGCGTGCTTGCCTCGGCGGGCGGGAAAATTCTGCTGATCCACGATGTCACCGCCGCGCATCAAATGAAAACCGAGTTGGAGCGCAATCAGCGTCTGGCCGCGATGGGCGAAATGGCGGCTTCGCTGGCCCACCAGTTGCGCACGCCGTTGGCGGCCGCGTTGCTCTATGCCGCCAACCTGGGACAGCCCGGTGTGCCGGACGAAGCACGGGCCCGTTTTTCGGAGAAGGCGACTGGGCAGCTGCGCCGGCTTGAGCATCTGATTCAGGATGTGCTACTTTTTGCCCGCGGCGAAAGTATCGGCCGCGACATGATTGTGATCAGCGATTTGCTGGCTGAAGTGGCGCAAACGGTTGAGCCTCTGATGCGCGAGCATGGCCTGGCATTTGCTGCGGTCGACGCTTGTTTTGAGGCAAAAATCGTGGGCAGCCGCAAGGCGCTGTTCGGTGCCATGATCAACCTGCTGGAAAATGCCATGCAGGCGGCACCGGCAGGCGGCAAAATTTGCCTGACCGGCAAACAGCAAGGTGATTTACTGGCGATTAGCGTGCGCGATAGCGGGCCGGGCATTGCCCGTGAAACCCAGGCCCGTATATTTGAACCATTTTTTACCACCAAAGGGCAGGGCACTGGTTTGGGTCTGGCGATCGCACTCGGTGTTGTGCGGGCCCATGGTGGCTCGATTGAACTTTTTTCAGAACCCGGCGAAGGTGCCGAGTTTGTCATCACGCTGCCGCTTGGCTCGGCAGAGAGCGGAAACTGACTTAATGGAAAATAATGGCTGAACATAGCTTGCCGATTCTCGTGGTCGAAGACGACCCCAGTCTGCGCGAAGCAATTGGCGACACGCTGGAACTGGCCGGGCGTCCCTATGTCGCGGTCGGGGGCGGCGAAGATGCTTTGAAAGTGTTGGGCGAGCAGGCCTTTTCCATCGTTATCAGCGATGTGCGCATGATGCCGATGGACGGCATTACCCTGCTCAAGGAAATCCGCTCGCGTCTGCCGCATCTGCCGGTGGTCCTGATGACTGCCTTTGCCGAAGTTGATAAAGCAGTCGACGCAATGCGCTCCGGCGCCTGCGACTTTCTGCTCAAGCCCTTCGAACCGCAGGCCCTGCTGGCCCATATCAATAAATACGAATTGCCGGCAACCGGTGAGTCGGCTGGCGTTGTTGCCATCGACCCGGCCAGCCGCGAACTTTTTGCCATGGCCCAGCGTGTGGCGCAGACCGATGCGACGGTCTTGCTGACTGGCGAATCCGGTGTCGGCAAGGAAGTCGTGGCGCGCTTTATCCATCGCAATTCAGCCCGCAAAAATGGCCCATTCGTCGCCATTAATTGCGCGGCGATTCCCGATAGCCTGCTCGAAGCGACCCTGTTCGGCTATGAAAAAGGCGCTTTCACCGGTGCGGCGCAAGCACAGGCCGGTAAATTCGAACAGGCGCAGGATGGCAGTTTGCTGCTTGATGAAGTTACCGAAATGCCGATGAGTCTGCAGGCCAAGTTGTTGCGCGTCTTGCAGGAACGTGAGGTTGAGCGGGTGGGCGGCAAGAAGCCGGTGCCGCTGAATATTCGTATTATTGCCACCTCCAATCGAGATATGGCTGAAGCAGTGGCCAAAGGCGTTTTTCGGGAAGACCTTTTTTATCGACTCAATGTATTTCCAGTGGCGATCCCGGCCTTGCGGCAACGGTGCGAGGATATTCCCGCCATTGCCCGGC
>CAYWNX010000158.1:0-6469 GCA_964459735.1 uncultured Dechloromonas sp.
GGGTAATTGTCGTTCTGGCCTGAAAAGCTAGCTTGGCAAAAAATGGATATTGCGATTCCAAGGAAGGAGCGAAATGCCATAGCATCCAAAAGTCATCAAATATGCCAGGACAATACCACAAGAGAACAATTCGGATTTTCCGTGGCAGTGAGAAAATTAGTTTTCCCGACTGCTACGGTCAACCGTAGAAATAGGCCAAAACCCGGACGCTCGAGACCTTGGACAGGTAGGATTCCGCTTGCCAGCCGCCGGTGAAAACCGGGTTTGTTTCGTTCGCATTGCGCCTTGCGCTGCTTCCCGGTTCACGGTTTGCTATCCTCCCAACCATGAAAACGACCTCACCAGAACTGCGCGAAGCCCGATTTCCTGACGACATCGAGCAATTGCAGGCGGTGATCCGCGAGTATGTCGCTTGGCTCAACGTGGATTTGTCGTATCGCGGGTTCGAGCAGGAGATGGCCCGGTTTGAGAGCCTGTTTACCTTGCCGTCTGGAATATTCTTTCTTGTTGAGGCCGAAGGCGAAATTGCCGGCTGCTGTGGCCTGATGCGCCACGACGATAGGCTGGCAGAAGTGAAGCGCCTCTACGTCCGCCCCCGGTTTCGTGGGCTGGCTCTCGGCAACAAACTGGTCAGCGCGGTGATCGACAAGGCGCGGCAACTGGGATTCTCGCGCCTGATTCTCGATGCAGTTCCACCCACGGTGGCAGCGCAACGCTTGTACGAGCAAAAAGGCTTTACCGAAATCACGCCCTACTATTCGAACCCGATGCCGGGCACCCGGTTTTTCGAATACCGATTAAATGGGTCAAAGTGAATCAGTTTTTCCCGACGCCTACGGTCAACCGCAAAAAACAGCCAAAAATGAAATCAGCCGGGTAGTTCCCGGCCGGCTTCCTTCCCCCTGCTCAGCACCGCTTACGGCCTTCAGCCAGCAACATTCCACTCCGCCAGAAAGTGCGCGACGAACTCTTCCATGAATTGGTGGCGGGGTTCGGCCAGGGCGCGGCCGGTCGGGGTGTTCATGCGGTCCTTGAGCAGGAAGAGTTTTTCGTAGAAATGGTTGAGGCTGGCGCCTTTCGAGGCTTTGTAGGCGGCAGCGGTCTGGTGCAGGACAGGTACTTCGTCGGGGTCGTGCATGAGGCGGCCGGCGTGGCCGCCGTAGGCGAAGCAGCGGGCGATGCCGATGGCGCCGATGGCGTCCAGCCGGTCGGCATCCTGCACGCATTGGCCTTCCAGCGTGCGCATCGCAGTCGTTACGCCGGCGCCTTTGTAGGAAATGGTGGCGACGATGTCGACGACGGCGGCGATGACTTCATCCGTCGCACCTTCGCGGCGGAGCAGGGATTCGGCTTCGCGTGGCCCGATGCTGTCGTCGCCATCGTGGAATTTCCAGTCGGCGATGTCGTGCACCAGGGCGCCGAGTTCGGCAATTTCACGCTTGGCGCCTTCCTGGGCGGCGATCTGGCGGGTGAGTTGCCAGACGCGGGTGATGTGGTGCCAGTCATGCCCGGAGCTTTCGGCGAGGAATTTGGCCTTGATATGGGCGGCAACGCGGTCGACCAGGTTTTGCATGGGGGTTCCTTGGGCTATTGAGCCGGATGAAGTGCGTTGAAGTTTAGCGGCCACAGCCCCGAGGCGCGTATTCGATTCGCCCTCCCCCGCCACCATTTTTCTTCCGCTGGGTCGCTGGTGCCAAGGCGGCTCGATTGTTTTGGTTTTTGCCGTTTTTTCCGGTTGACCGTGGAAGTCGCACCAATCCGGCATCGGCGAACAAAGTGTTTCTCAATATTGACAAACTAACAATTTTGACTAACATGAGAAACACTATGCCAGCCAAATCCCCCCAAACACCTTCTTTCGTTACTGAGCTGCTTGCTGCTCTTGGTGCGCAAATATGCGCCCGTCGCAAGGCCTTGAAGGTCAGCGCGACGACCTTGGCCGAGGCGGCGGGTATGTCGCGGGTAACGGTGCATCGCATCGAAAAGGGTGAGCCTTCGGTGACGATGGGGGCCTATTTGAATGCCTTGGCGGCGCTTGGAATGTACTTTTCGGCCATGGAGGCGGATGCCGAGTTGTCGCCAAGGGCCACTGACGACAAGGCCGGCTGGTTACCGGTGCGAGTCCGTCTGGCCGATTATCCCGAGTTGAAACAACTGGCCTGGCAGGTTCAGGGCGCCGATGAACTGACGCCGCGCGAGGCGCTGGGGATTTACGAGCGCAACTGGCGGCATCTCGATGAGGCAGCGTTGCTGCCGCACGAACGGAATTTGATTGATGCCCTGCGGCTGGCTTTCGGCGACGCTGATACACCCGGAGCCAGCGATGTTTGAGCGCCCGCATCATCGCCGGATTGCCCGGGTGTTGTCGGCGTTGGATGCCAATTTGTTGCGCGAGGCGAATTGCCTGTTTGGCGGCGGCACGGCGATGGCGCTGCGTTTTGGTGAGTATCGCGAATCGGTCGATATGGATTTTCTGGTTTCGGACCTGAGCAACTATCGCGGTCTGCGCCAGTTGCTGACTGGCGAGACTGGCTTTGCCGAGCTGTTGCGCCCGGATGGCGAGAGGTTTCGCCTGGCGCGTGAGGTGCGCGCCGATCAGTACGGCATACGCACGACGCTGCTGGTTGATGATCTGCCGATCAAGTTTGAAATCGTCCTTGAAGGCCGCATCGAGATTGAGGCAGCCGCCGTGAAAGATCAGGTTTGCGGCATTTTGACGTTGACACCGCTCGACATGGCGACCAGCAAGTTGCTGGCAAATTCGGATCGGTGGAGCGATGACGCCGTGTTCAGCCGCGATGTGATCGATCTGGCAATGATGAGCCCTTCGCTGCCCTTGCTGCGCAAGGCGCTGCTCAAGGCCCAGGGGGCCTACGGCGAAGCAATTGCCCGCGATCTCGAACGCGCCATCAAGCGTTTGCAAAATCGCCAGGACTGGCTGGAACGCTGCATGCAGTTGATGGCGATGAGTCTGCCCAAGGCAGCGCTATGGAGCAAAATCCGGGCGCTGCGGCGCGTGCTGGCCTGAGGCAAAGCTTTCTGGGCACCCGCCCTTCTGCGAAAATCGCCGCTTTCCAGTCTTAAGTCTTAAGCCCAACCATGATCCAAGGCCAATACCGTTCTGCCACTTTGCAGGTGCCTGCCGAAGTGACGCCGCTCAAGTTTCGCGGTTACCTGCGCAAGGAAATTGAAGCAGTCCAGGCGACGACACAGGGCGAGGAGGACATCATCATCGTCCGTCTGTTCGTACTGGAAAAGGTGCTGTTCGGGCTGGGGGCGAAGAAGGTCGACAGCATTCTGCACGGCGCTCTCGGGAAGTGCCCGAACATTCTGCGCATCGAACTGGAGGGGCTGGTTCGGCCTTTGACTCAGGATGAAATGCAGGAAGCCGCCGACGAGGCACAGGCAACGCTGCAGGCGCTCGGTGATCGGGTGATGGCTTCGGGCGGCAAGTTGGGGCCGGATGCCGGCGGTAATTAACCGGCGGCCACCACTGAATCAAGCTTGCCGCTCCGCGGCGGCCTATCTCAAGCGCCCGTTGAGTTCGTCGATGACCGAGGCCCAGTCTGCATCTTCGATGATTTCTTCCTTGAGAAAGGCTCTTTGCGCGTCGCTCCAGAAGGGCGCCCGGTAGAGAGCGATATCGTTTTCCAGCGGGCGGTGGGCGGCGATGAAGTGTTCAACGGCAGCTTCTTCGCTGGGTAGTCCGAGTTGAGCAAACAGATTGCTCATGGTGTGCAGTTGGGCTTGCATGAAGAACTCCTTTTCTTGGCAATGGGCTTTCGGTTCGATGCTTGTGGACGGGTGCAGTTCCCTACGGCTCAGCCCCCGTCGCGCTCACGGCGGCGCCTTACAGTAGCGCCTCGACCGCGCCCACCAGTTCATCCGGCCGGGTGGCCGAGGCATAGCGGTGGACGACGTTACCTTCACGGTCAACCAGGAATTTGGTGAAATTCCATTTGATCGCCTCGGTACCCAGGATGCCGGCCGCTTCGTGTTTCAGCCAGGCGTAGAGCGGGTGGGCGTTGTCCCCGTTGACGTCGATCTTGGCAAAGAGCGGGAAGCTGACATCGAAACGGGTCTGACAGAACTGCCCGATGGCTTCTGCGTCGCCGGGCTCCTGCGCACCGAACTGGTTGCAGGGGAAGCCGAGGACAACGAACCCCCTGTCCTTGAAGGTCCGGTAGAGCTCTTCGAGGCCGGCGTATTGAGGGGTAAAGCCGCATTCGCTGGCGGTGTTCACGATCAGCAGAACCTTGCCGCGGTAGGCGTCAAGATTCTGTTGATCGCCATTCAGGCGTTGGGCGCTGAAATCGTAGAGGGTCTGGCTCATTGAAGTTCGATCGCTGTGGTTTCAGTAGGAGGACTTCGGGGCCATCATCGGCGGCATCAACTGGCCGCGAATCTCGCCCGGTTTGTGCTCGGCGCTATGCACATTGACGTACAGCTCGCCGGCCTTGTAGGCCTTGTATTCCGCCTCGCTCAGCTTGCTGCCCTCGGGGACCATCCAGCCATTGTCGCCGCTCTTGCTCAGGGTGATGACCACCGGCCCGTTGGCGCCAGCCTTGCCAATGTGAATATGCGCCATCGTGGCGGCCAGCCCGCTGGTCATGACATTGCCGCTGACGCTCATGTCGGGCTTGATGGTGATCATTCCATCACCGCTAGCCTTGGTGGTGACGGGTGGCACTTCCATGTCGCCGGAGAGTTTGAACTTGATGTCGTCGGCTGCCGCTGGCGTTGCCAACGATGCCAGGGCGATGGCAGTGGCGGCGAGGATACCCGGCAGGGCAAGGCGGAATTTCGGGGATGGATTCATGACAAACCTCTCGTTCTTGAATTGGGGAATACAGCCAGGAGATGGGCGTTGCATGTCGGGTGACTGTAGTTGCGATGGCGGCTACATGGCCTTTGAGTATCGATACCCAATTTGGTTCGAGAATTTGCTGCGGTCAACCGGAAATTCCGGCCAAAAATGAAAATTTGAAAAAGAGCGCTATGCCCCTTCCCGGGCGAGCATGGCGTCCTTTTCAGCTTTGACGGTCGGGTGGTAGCACTCGGCGGGCTGGGCGCCGAGGTGGCCGACGCAGCCGTTGCAGTCGACGCAGTGCGGGCCGGGCTGGTTGTCGCGAATGTGGCGATAGAAGAATGGGTCGGCGATGAAGGCGCGGCCAGCGGATACGGCGTCGCACTTGCCCTGGGCGATGGCGGCCTCCATGGCGTCGCGGCTGCGGAAGCCGCCGACGCAGATCACCGGGATACTCAGCTTTTGCTTGAACTGCGGCGTGTAGTCGAGGTTGTAACCCTGGCGGCCTTTCCAGAGCAGGTTCGAGGCGAGCGCAACGAGCGGCCGAAAGAGGCGGAGCAAGGTGCGGCGCGGCTCCGGCAGGTAGTTCATGCTGCCTTCGACCATGTGGCGCAGGCAGAGGTTGAAGGTGCCGCGGACCATGGGAAAGCCGGATTCGTAGTGACCGACGGAGATTTCGACGGCAGCGAAGCCGGCGCGCTCGAAGTGCAGGGCCGCCTCGACCAGTTCGCCGGTTTTCAGGCCGTCGCGCAGTGGCAGCCAGTCGGAGCCGTTCATTTTGACGATGACCGGGAAGTCCGGGCCGAGGCGGGTGCGGATGGCCTGGAGGATTTCACGGTGGAAGCGGGTACGGTTCTCCGTCGAACCGCCATAGTCGTCGGTGCGACGGTTGGTGTAGGGGGTGAGGAACTGGCTGAGCAGGTAGCCGTTGGCCGAATGCAATTGCACGCCGTCGAAACCGGCGCGCTGGCAGCGCTCGGCGGCATCGGCGTAGCAGCCGACGAGGCGCTTGATCTCGGCCACGCTCAGGGCCTGCGGCTTGGTCCCGGTCAGGAGGTCCTTGACGTTCGAGGCGGAGTAGGCCACCGGCGACTGGGCAAAGCGCGGTATCACCTGGCGCCCGCAGTGGTTGAGCTGGGCGAAGAACTTCCCGCCGTGGGCGTGCACCGCGTCGACGACCTTGGCGAGGGCCGGGATCTTGTCGTCGTGGTCGGCGCCGAGCTGCATCGGCGCCGATTTTCCGTCGCGGCTGACATAGATGTTGCCGGTGATGATCAGCGGCGTTTCGCCGCGGGCGATCAGGGTGTAGAAGTCGATTACCGCCTGGGTGGCGAAACCGTCGAGCGTCGCCCGGGTTTCCGCCGTGGCAGTCTTGAACAGGCGACCCGGCAGGCTCAGTGGCCCGATGCGGATCGGCGTAAAGAGAACACTGTTTTCAGTAGTCATCGGAGGCTCCCGGCATTGTTCGCGGGGTAACCGGCATGGCATCCCGAATCCCCATGAATCTTCGAGCCTTGATATTCCATTTGGTTCACGACGCGAGGGGTCGCGAGCGGCTTTTTTCCCGACTGGCCGAAAAAATCACCGCCGCCCGAGGTGCCTACCCTTACCATCCGTGCCAGCCAATCTCCCGACTTTCTTGCCGCCCATGACCACCGAGCT
>CAYWNX010000159.1:0-6461 GCA_964459735.1 uncultured Dechloromonas sp.
GGAAGCGCTTTGGCTGGCATGGCGGACCGGCCAGGAAGGCAAAGCACTTCGCTGGTGGTCTTCGCGCCTTGAACGACCGGTGCTTGAGAAGGCTTACTTCCAGGGTTAGCTCCGTACGTGGGTGCTAGTGCAGCAGGGAGTCCAGCCAAGACTCAAGCGGAAACCGCCCGAATATCCAGCGCAGCTGCACCGTCTCCGCAAAATGGGGGCACATTTGCTTCGCAACAGGACGCTCCTGAGCGGGGGGTAATCAATCCACTACAGATTAGACAATGACACATTTTCGTTAAAAGCTGAAATCCGTGAAAACACGTCGGTAATGAAGTCCATGAACACGATCGCCCGTGTTGGAAGTAGCCTGTTTGCAACATAGACGATCTGGACAGGAACGGCCGGAGCGGAATATTCCGTCAAAATCAACTTCAAGCGACCGCTCTTTAACCCTTCATCAAACAGCCATTCCGGTCCATGCCCAACCCCTAAACCTGCGGTGACCGCTGCGCGAACAGCGTCAGGCGAGTTAACTCGCAGCCTGCCAGAAACCGGAATATCGATGTCACGAAAGCGCCATGTCGCACCCGACGCCAGCAACGTATAGATCACGCAGTCGTGGTCTCGCAGGTCATCAGGTGTCTGCGGAACCCCGCGTTTTGCCAGGTAATCTTTACTCGCCACGAACACGCGCTCATAAGATCCTATGCGTCGAGCGCGCAGTGCACTGTCTTCCAGTTGTCCGATGCGAATGGCAAGTTCGGTTCCCTCGTCAACAAGGTTCACATAGCGATCGCTGATCTGGAGATCCAGCGTCAACCTGGGATAACGCTCCAGAAATGTCGGCACGTGTGGCAACACGTACGCATGTGCGAGCGCGGTGGGGCAGGCGACGCGCAAGAGCCCCGACGGATCGACGTTGTTCCTGAATGCCGATTCAGACTCGTCCACCGCATCGAGAATTCGCCGAATGTCTGCGTAGTAGCGTTCCCCTTCCGAGGTCAGCGAAAGCTTGCGGGTAGATCGATGCAACAGCCGCGTTTGCAGGTGATCTTCCAGCGCCGCCACGTAGCGACTAACGTTTGGTTGTCCTAAGCCTAGATCGCGCCCTGCCGCGGAAAAGCTTCCGGTCTCCACGGCTCGTACGAAGCATGTCATCAAGAGAAATCGGTCCAAGCGCCCTCTCTATTCATGCATTGATTGGATGAAATATATTCAAAATCGACATCTTATCAACCTGGACGCATGACTGCACAATTCTTCTTGTCGACCACGGTTGGTCGTTATCTACAGGAGAACTCAATGTCGCGCTTGCAAGGTAAACGTACGCTCATCACTGGTGGTACCAGCGGCATCGGCCTGGAAACTGCAAAGCAGTTTCTGGCCGAAGGCGCCCGCGTCATCGTTACGGGTGTCAATCCCGATTCCATTACAAAGGCCCAGGCCGAGCTCGGATCCGAGGTCCCGGTTCTGCGCGCGGATTCGGCCAGCGTCGCTGCACAAAGGGAACTAGCACAAGCCGTCAAAGACCACTACGGCCAGTTGGACGTCGCGTTCCTCAATGCCGGTGTATCCGTCTGGTTGCCAATCGAGGAACGGACTGAAGAGATGTTCGATCGCTCGTTCGATGTCAACGTCAAGGGTCCGTACTTCCTGCTCCAGGCATTGCTGCCGGTGTTCGCTCGCCCTGCGTCCGTCGTGCTCAACACATCCATCAGCGCGCATGTCGGTGCGGAGCGCTCTTCCGTTTATGCCGCTACGAAGGCTGCTGTCCTCAACATGTCAAAGACGCTTTCGACCGAATTGCTTGGACGCGGGATTCGCGTCAACGCAGTCAGCCCCGGTCCGATCGAAACGCCGCTGTACGACAAGCTCGGCATCCCCGACGCCTACCGCGAACAAGTGAGCAAGGACATTGCCGCCACCATCCCACTCGGCCGTTTCGGCACGCCGGAGGAGGTAGCCAAGGCCGTGCTGTACCTGGCCTCCGACGAGTCTCGCTGGACGCTCGGATCGGAAATAGTCGTTGATGGCGGCCGCATGCTCAACGGCTGATCACGCAACGCTGGAGTCCGGTGCAAGCGTCTTGAGCTTGGGCAGCTGTCAAAGATGCCTGAAGACGACAGTACCGGCTCCGAATCCGGGCGTTCTTTCTACGGTACCGAATAGGCAAGCTGTACTTCAGCGTGCTGTTCGGTTGAACGGCAGGTGACCGGCGCATTGTTGCCCTAGTCGCAGCAACGTCTCGATGGCAGGTTTGGCCGAGCCTCAGACGTACGGGCGATAATGTCAAACGAAGTAGGGCAGGGGATTTGATTCGATTTCTGCTGTTCGGCCAAAGCCGACCTTCAAACTTCCCAATTCCTCAGTCGGCAATGCGCCACAAAGCGCCCAGAAGTTTCACAGGCGCAAGGCATCGACGACCAGCTTGAATGCTGGCGATGCCTGTCTCCGGCTGGGGTAATACAAGTGATAGCCGGGAAACGGCTGGCACCAGTCTTCCAGGACGGGAAGCAGTCGGCCTTCCTGGATATGGGGGAAGAATTCGTCTTCCAGCACGAAGGCGATGCCCAGGCCGGCCAGTGCGGCCTCAACAATGTGATCCGAGGTGTTGAAAATCACCGGGCCGGTGACATGCACATTCATGCGGCGGTCGCCCTTTTCGAATTCCCAAGCATACAGACCGCCACTTCCCGAACTGCGGAAACCGATGCAGCGATGGGCCGTCAGATCATGTGGCGTCTGCGGCTTGGGGTATCGGGCGAAGTAATCGGGGGAGGCCGCAGCCATCATCCGCAAGGGGCGGCTGATGGGCAGCGCGATCATGTCCTTGTTCACATAGTCGCCCAGGCGCACCCCGGCATCGAAGCGGTCGGCCACGATGTCGCGCAAGCCGTAGTTGATGTCGAATTCCAGGGTGATGTCCGGGTATTGATGCAGCATCGGGGCGAGCTTCGGCATCAACAGGGATTTCAGGACATGGTCGGTGCAGGTGATGCGCACGGTGCCCGCGGGCTTGTCGCGCAGTTCGGTCAGGGCATCCAGTTCGGTCTCGATCTCGTCGAAACGATGGCCGATGGCTACCAGCAAGCGCTCCCCCGCGGCGGTAGGGGAGACACTCCGGGTGGTCCGGGTCAGCAGGCGGATTTCAAGCCGGCTTTCCAGACCGCTGACGGACTGGCTCAGAGCCGATTGAGTCACGCCCAACAAGGCCGCCGCCCGGGTGAAACTGCCCTCCCGGGCAACGGTAACAAAGTAGAGGAGATCGTTGAGATTGCGTCGGGCCATGGGAGCAATTCTTGGGTGATTAATTAGCTCAACTTATAACCCATTTAAGCATTCGTTAGATAGTCATGTGATTGCATCTTCGCCAGAATAGTCATCATCAATGTTCCCTCTGTGCAGCCGTCGCTCACGGAGGAAACCGTCCCTGAACATTCGAACGAATACCCATGACAGCCCAAGCCTCAACCCTCTGCATCGACGACGCCGCCTTATCTGAGCAGCGGGCGGAGCAAGCCACCTCCTGGAGCGGCGTCTTCGCCATGTCGATCTGCGCCTTCGCGCTGGTGGCCTCCGAATTCATGCCGGTCAGCCTGCTCACACCCATCGCCCGCGATCTTCATGTGAGCGAAGGCATGGCCGGCCAGGGGATCGCCATCTCGGGCGCCTTTGCCGTACTGACCAGCCTGTTCATTTCGGCGCTGGCCGGCGCCCTGAACCGCAAGACCTTGCTGCTCGGGCTGACCGCTGCCATGGGGCTGTCCGGGGCCGTGGTTGCGCTGGCGCCGGACTATTTCACCTACCTGCTGGGCCGGGCACTGATCGGGGTCGTCATCGGCGGCTTCTGGTCGCTGTCGGCCGCCACCGCCATCCGTCTGGTACCGGCGTCCGAAGTGCCGCGCGCCCTGGCCATCCTCAACGGCGGCAACGCGCTGGCCATGGTGGTGGCCGCACCGCTGGGTGCCTACCTGGGGGCCGTGGTCGGCTGGCGTGGAGCCTTTCTCTGTCTGGTGCCGGTAGCCCTGGTTACTCTAAGCTGGCAATGGTTCACCCTGCCGTCGATGCGCTCCGAAAAGCGCGTAGCGGGCGGGAATCATGTTTTCCAAACCTTCAAGCTATTCGCCCGCCCCGGTGTCGCGCTGGGGATGGCGGCCGGCGGCCTCTTCTTCATGGGCCAGTTCGCGCTGTACACCTATGTGCGTCCGTTCCTCGAAACCGTGACCGAGGTGCGGGTTTCCACGCTTTCGCTGATCCTGCTGGCAATTGGAGCGGCCGGCTTCATCGGCACACTGTTCATTGGTCGGCTGCTGCAACGGGGCTTTTACCAGACCTTGATCGCCATTACGACGCTGATGGCGGTGATCGCGGTCGGACTGATCGCTTTCGGAAGTTGGGTGACAGTCGTCATCCCGCTGCTGACCTTGTGGGGGCTGACCGGAACGGCTGCACCCGTCGGCTGGTGGGCCTGGGTGGCCCGGACTTTTCCGCAGGATGCCGAAGCCGGTGGCGGTCTGTTCGTCGCCATCGTCCAACTGGCCATCGGTCTTGGCTCCACCATCGGCGGCTTGCTTTATGACCTGGGCGGCTACCAGCACACCTTCATCGCCAGCGCTGCGCTGCTGCTGGTCTCGGCCGGCCTGACGCTCGGGGTCGCCCGTCCTGACACGGCACCGGTAGCCTGAGCCGTATCGACGACGACACCAACCGACACCGCGATTCAACAGGAGAAATCACCATGAAAACGAACCCTTGCAATGCCATCGCTCATGAAGATAGGCCCGATGCCGGGCGCCGCGACATGCTGAAAATAACCGGCACCAGCCTCGCTGCCCTGAGCATCGGAATGCTGGCCTCGAACCAGGCCTTCGCCCAGTCGCCCATCCAGCTTGGTGATCCATGGGACAAGACCTTTGCCAGGAGTGAGAAGGTGGAGCACAAGAAAGTCAGCTTCAGGAACCGCTATGGCATCACTCTCGCAGCCGACTTGTACATACCGAAAAACACGCCGGGAAAGCTGGCGGCGATCGCCGTCGGCGGTCCCTTCGGGGCGGTGAAGGAGCAATCGTCGGGACTGTATGCGCAGATCATGGCGGAAGGCGGCTTCGTCACCCTGGCCTTCGACCCGTCCTACACCGGTGAGAGCGGGGGCGAGCCGCGCAATGTCGCCTCGTCGGACATCAACACCGAGGATTTCAGTGCCGCCGTGGATTTCCTCGGCCTGCAAGCCAACGTTGACCGCGAGCGTATCGGCATCATCGGCGTTTGCGGCTGGGGGGCATGGCCCTGAACGCCACCGCTGTGGACAAGCGCATCAAGGCCGTGGTGGCCAGCACCATGTACGACATGACCCGAGTCATGTCCAAGGGCTACAAGGACAGCGTGACCCTCGAACAGCGCACGCAAATGCTGGAGCAACTGGGTCGGCAGCGTTGGCTGGACGCGGAAAAGGGAAGCCCGGCCTACCAGCCGCCCTACAACGACCTGAAGGGCGGCGAAGCGCAGTTCCTGGTCGATTACCACGACTATTACAGGACACCCCGCGGCTACCATGCGCGCGCGGTCAACTCGGGCAACGCCTGGACGCAGACGACCCCGTTGTCCTTCATGAACATGCCGATCCTCAGCTACATCGCGGAAATCTCCCCGCGTCCGGTTTTGTTCATCCACGGCGAAAAAGCCCATTCGCGCTACTTCAGCGAAACCGCCTACGCGGCTGCGGCGCAACCGAAGGAGCTGATGATCATTCCGGGTGCCAATCACACCGATCTGTACGACCGCGTCGACGTGATTCCCTTCGACAAGCTGGCCGCCTTCTTCCGCGCCAACCTCAAGTAAGGCGCAGACCATGCACCATGCCGCTACAAGAACACTCGCCCGCACTGGCCTCGGCTACGCCTTGCTGCTCGTCGGTGGCATCGCGATAAGCTCGCTGCAAGCGGCGTCGGGCGTCAGTGAAACAGGTATTGCCGGGCGCAGCCCGGCGTCCACCCAGCAAGGAGCGCAGCGCATGGCAATTCATCTCACCATCGGCACGAGCACCATGACGGCGACGCTGGACGACAACCCCACCGCCCGGGACTTTGCCGCCTTGCTGCCCCTGTCCCTGACCCTGCGGGATTTCGGAGCGGCGGAGAAGGTCAGCGGCGCCCTGTCCAGACCGCTCTCTGTAGCAGGTGCGCCGGCGAAGGCTGCTGGCGCCTTGGGTGACATCGCCTATTGCGCCCCCTGGCGGAACATCGCCTTCTACCGCGGGCCAGGCCCGAATGCAGCTGGGGTGATCCGGATCGCCAGGATCACCGCCGGCATCGAGGCACTCGAACAACCGGGCCAGGTGCAGGTCACGATTACGCGGGCCGACTGAAACCATCTTCACGAAGGAGAAGCTCGATGACCGTCAAAGCCTACGGCGCCCATGCGGGCGACCAACCTCTTCAATCCATGGACATCGTGCGCCGCAGCCCGGGCGC
>CAYWNX010000160.1:0-6421 GCA_964459735.1 uncultured Dechloromonas sp.
GACGCGGCCGCACGACACGCTCGTTGCCGCCAATCACCGCACTCGGGTCGGCCGGGCTAATGTTGCTGACGACGAGGAATTTGTTGGTCAGCTTGCCGGCGGTGTCGAGCAGCGGGAAATATTTCTGGTTGGCCTTCATGGTCAGAATCAGGCATTCCTGCGGCACATCGAGGAATTCCGCCTCGAACTGACCGATCAGCACATTCGGTCGTTCGACCAGCGCGGTGACTTCATCGAGCAAGGCGTCATCGTCAATCGGCGTCAGATTCGGGCCGGCCTTGGCGGCGGCAGCCAGTAACTGGCGAGCGATTTCGGCGCGGCGCTCGGCAAAGCTGGCGATCACGGCGCCATCGGCAGCCAGTTTGTTGGCGTAATTGTCGGCATCGGCAATCACCACCGGATCGACCGCCGCTTCAAAGCGATGGCCATGTGTTTCGCGGCCGGAAGTCAGGCCGAGGATGGCCAGCGGGACGACTTCGCTGCCGTGCAGGGCCACCAGGCCATGCGCCGGGCGCACGAAATTGACACTGCTCCAGCCGTCCTGCAGCTGATAGGTCATCACTTTCGGAATCGGCAGCGCGGCCAGCGCGGCTTCCAGCGCTTTTTGCAGGCCTTCGGCCAGCGTCGCGCCCTTGGCCTGGCTGTCGTAGAACAGCACATCGGCCTTGCCATCGTTTTCACGCCGCAGCTTGGGAACAACGGAGGCGTCAGCACCCAGCGCGGCGAGTTTCTTGAGCAGTGCCGGGGTGGCGTTGCCACTGGCGTCGAGGCCGACGACGACCGGCATCAGCTTCTGCGCCACGGCCTTGTCGGCCGCAACCGGCAACACGTCGGTGACATGAGCGGCCAGCCGGCGGGGCGAGGCGTAAGGCGTGATGGCCGCGGTCGACCCGGCTAAACCGGCATTTTTCAGGGCTTGCGCCAGCGTTTGGGCAAACACTTCACCGAGTTTCTTCAGCGCCTTGGGCGGCAGTTCTTCAACGAACAGTTCAACGAGCAGATTTTTTGGCGACATGATCAGGCTACTTTCTTTTCAATCTGGGCCAGCACTTCATCGGCCCACGCTTTCGGCGCCATCGGGAAGCCGAGGCGGGCGCGGCTGTCGAGATAAGCCTGCGCCACGGCACGTGCCAGGTTACGGATGCGGCCGATGTAGGCGGCGCGCTCGGTCACCGAAATGGCGCCGCGGGCATCCAGCAAGTTGAAGGTGTGGGCGGCTTTCAATACCTGTTCGTAGGCCGGCAGCGCCAGTTGGGCGGTCATCAGATGCTGGGCCTGCTTTTCGTGGGCGCCGAAGGCGGTGAACAGGAAATCGGCGTCGCTGTGTTCAAAGTTGTAAGCCGATTGCTCGACTTCATTCTGGTGATAAACGTCGCCGTAAGTCAGCCCCTCGGTCCATTGCAGGTCATAAACGTTTTCAACGCCCTGCAGGTACATCGAAAGGCGTTCCAGGCCGTAGGTAATCTCGCCGGTGATCGGTTTGCAATCGATGCCGCCGACTTGCTGGAAGTAGGTGAATTGCGTCACTTCCATGCCGTTCATCCAGACTTCCCAGCCCAGACCCCAGGCCCCCAGCGTCGGATTTTCCCAGTCGTCTTCAACGAAGCGAACGTCATTTTTCTTCAGATCGAAGCCGAGCGCTTCAAGCGAGCCGAGATAGAGTTCCAGAATATTGTCCGGCGCCGGTTTCAGTACGACCTGGTACTGATAATAGTGCTGCATGCGGTTCGGATTTTCCCCATAACGGCCATCCTTCGGCCGGCGCGAAGGCTGCACGTAGGCCGCTTTCCAGAGCTCGGGGCCGATCGCCCGCAGGAAGGTGGCGGTGTGGCTGGTGCCGGCGCCGACTTCCATGTCGTAAGGCTGCAAAAGCGCACAGCCCTGGTTGTTCCAGTACGTCTGCAAACGCAGGATGGTTTCCTGAAAGGTGGGTTTTTTGCTGGTGGTCATCGGACGCACTCGAAATGACAGAATGCGCTGGATTTTACTAGCTTTTGCCTTGATCCGGCACGAGGCGCCCGGCTTGTCCGGCATCACCGGCCAGCAACGGTTTTTTAGGTCGAGTGTTGTTGCAACGCAACACCATTAACCCATGTTGGCCCGGCGTGTATTGACAAAAATCAATATAATCAATAGACTGAATTTCATGTTGCGGTGCAGCATCGGTTTTTCAGGGGTTCTGGCAGGGTTTGACGCAGGATTTTTGCCCTCACTCTGGAAGCTTGCCGGTGTCGTACTCCCAGTAACCGTTCGCTGACGGAGAAGTTTTCCAGCAGTGACAACAGTGAAGGAGGTCGCATGTTCGCTTCGACTGTTTTTTCGCCGGCCATGAGCCGTGTTTCATCCTTGGCGCTAGCGCTGCTCAAGAAGTTCCTGATGGTCGCCGGGCTGGTTTTTGTCATGGGCCTTGTCGGTCTGCAGAGCGGCCACCTTGGTCTGCTCGATAGCCTCAAATCTCTTCTTGTCCCCGCAGCCGTGGCCTCGCCGCCGGAAGTAGAGCCCAACGAGCTGGTCAGCGAGCCACCCGCCGAACTGTCGATGGAGAGACTAAGTCCGAAGATGCAGGGCGCACTGGATTACGTTTCCCGACGTTATCGCGTATCCACCGAGGCGCTGCAGCCGATTTTCGCTACGGCCCAGACCGTCGGCCGTGAGTTGCGGCTTGATCCCCTGCTCATCGTGGCGGTGATCGGTGTCGAATCGGGCTTCAATCCCTTTTCCCAGAGCGTCGTTGGTGCTCAGGGCCTGATGCAGGTGATGCCGCGCTTCCATCTCGACAAACTGCCTGATGAGGCAGATCAGTCAGCCTTCCTTGATCCGGTAACCAATGTTCAGGTCGGGGCGCGCGTACTGAAAGAGTCGATCCGTCGCAGCGGTGGGCTGGAAGTTGGTTTGCAGCAATTCGGTGGCGCCATCAACGATCCCGACCGACGCTATTCGACCAAGGTGCTCGCCGAAAAGCAACGTCTGGAACAAGCTTTGCACGCCCGGCGTACGACCTGAAGTTAACGGCGTCGTGGCCACTGGCTGGCCAGCAGCAATAGGCCGGCCAGCAGCAAAAATCCCCGATTGCCGATATGGGCGTAGGGCGTCATGCCCTGATAGGCCCGAACCTCCGCCTTCAATACCCCTTGCGTGAACGGCGGCAGAGCCGCCTGCAGCGAACCATCGGCGCCGATCACCGCCGTCATGCCGGTATTGGTCGCGCGCAGCATCGGTCGGCCGGTTTCAACGGTACGCATGCGGGCGATCTGCAGGTGTTGCGGCTGGGCCAGCGAGCGACCGAACCAGGCTGTATTGGAGAGGTTGGCGAGAATGCCGGCCTTGGGCAACGCGTGAATGATCTCCTCGCCGAAAACATCCTCGTAGCAGATGTTGACCGCTACCTGCTGGCCGGCGACGGCGAGTGGAAGTTGCGTTTCCGGGCCGCGCGAAAAAGCGGACATCGGGATGCTGGCGATATTCATGAACCACGAAAAGCCCGGTGGGATCATTTCACCGAACGGCACCAGATGGCTCTTGCTGTATATCTGCAGTGGCGAACTGCCGATGCTGATGGCGCTATTCCAGTAACGCTGGCCGTCGCCGCTCAGGGTGCCAAGAATCAGATCGCCGCCGTGCGCTTGCGCGGTACTTTTTAGCGTGTCGACATAGCCGGCTGGCAGTTGGTCGAAAAAAGCGGGAATTGCGGTTTCCGGTAGCAGCGTCAGTTGCGCCGGATTTTGCTCGACCAGTTCGCGATAGAGGTTCAGCGTGCGGAAAAAGGCTTCCGGCCGAAATTTCATTTCCTGCGGCACGTTGCCCTGAATCAGCGCGACGCTGACTGGCTCGCCAAGCGGCGTCGTCCACCGCACTTGTTGCAGACCGAAGCCGCTGGCCATGGCCAGGGCGACAAATCCCAGGCCGATTCGCCAGCGCAGCAGCAAGGCGCCGGAAAGGGCGACCAGCAGGCTCAGGCCATGCACGCCAAGCAGCGGGGCAAAACCAGCCAGCGGGCTCGGTGGCGCTTGCGAATAGCCGACGGCGAGCCAGGGAAAACCGGTAAAAATCCAGCTTCTTAGCCAGTCGACCGCAGCAATCAGTACGGCGAAGAACAAGGCTTGTTGCCAGAATTCAACCGGCTGCCAGCGCCTGAAAATCCAGCCGGCCAGGGTTGGAAAGAGGGCCATGACGCTGCAGAACAGGAAGGCTGCAACGCCGGCCAGCCACCATGGCATGCCCCCGAATACCGAGAGGCTGACGTAGACCCAGGAAACGCCGGTCAGGAAGAAACCGAGGCCGAAGCTCAGGCCGGTCAGCGCGGCCTGTTTGGGCGAGTCGGCACGCCACAGCAGCGCAAACAGGCATAGCCAGATAACCGGTGCCAGCCAGAAGAGTTCGAACGGCGCAAAGCAAAGTACCCCGCTGGCCCCGATGGTGGCAGCGATGACATACCGAACTGCCGGCTGTTCAGCCAGTAAAGTCTTCAGCACCGGCTTCCGGTTTGGCGGGCGGGGTAACGAGCAGGGTGTAAAGCCGGCGGCTGTCGGCGCGCAGCACCTGGAAACGGGTGCCGACTATGTCGATGATTTCGTTGCGTTTCGGCACACGACCGAGGTGGCGCAGGACCAGGCCGCCGACCGTGTCGAATTCCTCGTCCGAGAAACTGGTCGAGAAAGCCTCGTTGAAATCGCAAATTTCGGTCCGTGCCTTGACGCGGTAACGGCCGCTGGTATCAAGACGGATGTTGTCGTGTGCCTCGTCGAAGTCGTATTCGTCCTCGATGTCGCCAACGATCTGTTCGAGCACATCCTCAATGGTGACCAGTCCGGCGACGCCGCCATATTCATTGACGACAATGGCCATGTGGTTGCGCGAGACGCGAAATTCCCGCAACAGCACGTTGAGACGTTTGGATTCAGGGATAAAGACGGCTGGACGCAGCCAGTCGCGCAGATCGAAACTCTTTTCGGTATGAATGCGCAACAGATCCTTGGCGAGCAGGATGCCGAGTACCTTGTCGCGGTCACCATCGACCACCGGAAAGCGCGAGTGGGCTGCTTCGATGACGATCGGAACGATCTCATCCATCGGGTCATCGATGTCAATAACGTACATCTGGGCCCGTGGCACCATCACGTCGGTAACGCGGGTGTCCGAAGCGGCCAGCGCCCCTTCGATGATGGTCAGCGCATCGGCATCCATCAGGTTGCGCTCGTGGGCCGAGTGCAGGATTTCAAGCAACTGCTCGCGATCTTCAGGTTCACGCAGGAGCAGGGAAGTCAGTCGTTCTATGAAGCTCGGTCTACTGGGACTGTCCATAATTTTTAGGCTGCGCAGTCATCCAGATAAGGATCTGGATAACCCATCGCGGCGAGAATCTCCGTTTCTTCTTTTTCCATGGCCTGGGCGTCGTCATCGTTTTCATGATCCCAGCCCTGTAAATGCAGCATACCATGCACCACCAAGTGGGCGTAATGGGCCGCCAGTGGCTTGTTTTGCTCGACTGCCTCGCGTGCCACCACGTCCGGGCAGATCACCAGATCGCCACTGACGACCGGCTCGGTGTCATACGGGAAAGACAAGACGTTGGTTGCGTAATCCTTGCCTCTGTATTCCTTGTTGAGTGCTTGCCCTTCGTCGGTCTCGACCAGCCGGATGGCAATTTCACCGCCACCGACCAAGGCCGCCCGCGCCCAGCGTACAAAATCCGTCCGCAAGGGTAAGCCAGCCTTGTTACAGGCGTATTGCACGGAAAGATTAAGGCGTTTGCTTGGTTTGGGATTCATAGGCGGCAACGATGCGGGCAACCAGCGGGTGGCGCACGACGTCTTCCTTCAAAAATTCGGTAAAGGCCAGGCCGCGCACATCCTTCAGGATTTCGCGGGCTTCGCGCAGGCCGCTCTTTTGTCCCCTGGCCAGATCAACCTGGGTCAGGTCGCCAGTTACGACTGCCTTGGCACCGATGCCGATGCGGGTCAGGAACATCTTCATCTGCTCGGGCGTCGTGTTCTGTGCCTCGTCGAGAATGATGAAGGCGTGGTTCAGCGTCCGGCCGCGCATGAAGGCGAGGGGTGCGATCTCGATGGCGTTTTTTTCGTAGAGCTTGCTGACCCGGTCGTGGCCCATCAGGTCGTACAGTGCGTCGTAAAGCGGGCGCAGGTAAGGGTCGATTTTCTGTGTCAGATCGCCCGGCAAAAAGCCCAGGCGCTCGCCAGCTTCAACCGCCGGGCGCGTCAGGATGATGCGTTCGACCATGTCACGCTCGAGCGCATCGACCGCGCTGGCGACGGCAAGATAGGTCTTGCCGGTGCCGGCCGGGCCAAAGCCGAAAGTGAGGTCGTGTTCCTGAATCGCTTTCAGATAGGCCACCTGGCGCGGTGTGCGGCCATGCAGGTCGGAGTTGCGGGTCAGCAGTTGTGGACCATCAACAACGCTATTG
>CAYWNX010000161.1:0-6413 GCA_964459735.1 uncultured Dechloromonas sp.
CGGAAGAGCAGCGCGCCGTGCTGCTGCTGGGCGCGCTGGAGGAGATGAGTTATGACGAAATCGCCCGCACGCTGGGTCTTCCCGTCGGTACCGTGATGTCGCGTCTTTCCCGCGGCCGCGAGCGTCTGCGGCTGATGCTGGATGGTCATCACCCGGCCGCCCATTTGCGAGTTGTCCGATGAGCCAACAGCCAATTACCGAAGCCGATCTGCACGCCTATGTCGATGCCCAGTTGCCGGACAGTCGGCGGGCCGAGGTCGAGGCCTTCCTGGCGGCAGAGCCCGAGGAAGCCCGGCGCCTGCAGGCCTATCAGACGCAGAAGGAGGCTTTGCGGCAACTCTTCAAGCCGGTGCTGGACGAGGCCTTGCCGACAGAGCTGCTTGATCTGGCTGAGCCGCCGATTGCTGCACCCCAAGGGCACTTCCTGCGGGGCGCGGTCGACGCGAAAAAACGTCCATTTTTAGCCCGTTGGTCGGTCCAGCGGATTGCCGCCGGTTTCGCCATCGCCCTGCTCGGCGGGGCGGCTGGCTGGCTCGGGCACGGCCAATATCAGGCGAGCGAGCGGATGGCGCAACTGACGCCGCTGCCGCGCCAGGCCGCCGTGGCCCATGTCGTCTATAGCCCGGACATCAAGCGTCCGGTGGAAGTCACGGCCGATCAGGAGGATCAACTGGTCAAATGGCTCTCCAAGCGCCTCGGCACCCCGGTCAGTCCGCCCAAACTGGGCGCCTTGGGTTACGAACTGATCGGCGGCCGTCTGCTCCCCGGCAACAGCGGCCCGGTCGCCCAGTTCATGTATCAGGACAGCAGCGGCCAGCGTCTGACGCTGTATCTCAGTACCGAGAATACCGGCAAGCGCGATACCGGCTTCCGCTTTGCCCGGGAAGGGGCGGTCAATGTCTTCTACTGGGTCGATGGCAAATTTGGCTACGCCCTGTCGGCCGGGATCGACAAAGGCGAACTGGCGCGTGTCGCGACGGTGGTGTACGACCAGCTGGAGCGCAACTGACGGGTGGAATCGAGCCGAGGAGAGGCGGCCAGTAAAGTTGTCGATCACGTCTCAAGTGCAGTGAGTTGATGCTCTTGCCGTTTCAAGACTTTATAATTCGCAGCACTAATTCCACGGAGTTTCACATGGCACGTACCGTTCATTGCATCAAACTCGGCCGCGAAGCCGAAGGCCTCGACCTGCCGCCTTACCCCGGCGCACTCGGCCAGCGTGTTTTCGAGAACGTTTCCAAGGAAGCCTGGCAGCAGTGGATCAAGCTGCAGACCATGCTGATCAACGAAAACCGCCTCAATCTGGTCGACGCTCGCCACCGCAAGTATTTGGCCGAACAGCTTGAAAAGCACTTCTTCGGCGATGGCGCCGATCAGATTCAGGGCTACGTCCCGCCGCCGGCTCCCTGATCTCGCCCTGTTTTGCAAAAATCCCGCTGCGGCGGGATTTTTTATGGCTACTTCGCTAATTTCGGCCAGAGCGCCGCGCCTGGAAAGTCTGTTTCGTTACGCCGCCTTGGTGGCGGCGATGGGGGGTTCCTCGCAGGCCAGGGCATAACGGTTTCGCCCCGTTTGCTTCGCCAGATACATGGCGTTATCCGCGGCATTGAGGATTTGCTCGACCGTATTGCCGTGCTTGGGAAAAAATGCAATGCCGATACTTACCCCAACCGTCAATTCCCGATCCGCAATCACCAGCGGCCGGGCAATCGCGGCGAGAATTTTGTCGGCGACGCGGGTTGCGTCATTGTCGTCCCGCAGGTTCGGCAGAATGACGGTGAACTCGTCACCGGCCAGCCGCGCCACTGTATCGCTCTCCCTGACTTCAGCCCGTAAACGCTGGGCGACCGCAATCAGGAAAGTGTCTCCCGCCGCGTGACCGAGTTGGTCGTTGACCTCCTTGAAACGGTCAAGGTCGAGGAACATTAGGGCGCCGCTACGCTCCTCCCGGCGCGCCAGGGTGAGGGCCTGGCCCAGGCGGTCGAAGAAGAGGCCGCGGTTGGGCAGGTCGGTCAACAGGTCAAAATGGGCGGTGTGCTGCATGCGTTCTTCCGCAGCCCGACGTTCGCTGATGTCCTCAAGGATAGTGACGTAATGGCTGACCTGGCCATTGCTGTTGAGCAAGGGCTTTACCGTCTGGTGGGCGGTGTAACGACTGCCGTCGCGTCGACTATTGACGATGTCGCCATGCCAGGTTTCGCCGCTGCTGATCGTCTGCCAGAATTGGCGGTAGAAGGCGGTATCCTGAGCGCCCGAGCGGAACAGTTGCGGCGTCCGGCCCAGAATTTCCTCGGTGGAATAGCCGGTAAGCAGGGTAAATGAGCGGTTGGCCCAGAGAATGCTGGCGTTGGCATCGGTGATGAAGACGGCATTGTCCACCCCGGCCAGGGCGGTATCGAGCAAGGTCAGCCATTCCTGTTGCAAGGCGGATTCAAAGGAAGCACCGAGGCGACCGGCGATGGCGGCCAGGCGGAGCGGGAGTTGCGGCGCTTCGAACTGGCCGGCATCGCGACCATAGAAGGTCAGCACACCCCAGGTTACGCCACGCAAGGAGAGGGGCAGAATGATCGCGGTCTGAGGCATGCCTTTGGCGTGGCAGACTGCGCTGCACGATTGGCAGGCCAGCGTTTCGAGGCTGACGATCTGCCGATGGCCGCTCCGGATGACTGCTCCCGTCGGCAAGCAACAGGTCGGTTCGCCATCCCAGCGCAGGCTGCTTTCGCGCAAGGGATCGAGGAACCCTTTTTTGCTACCTTCGGCCGTGGCCAGCAAGGTGAGCCGCCCATCCTTTTCGGCCCGGCCGACCCAGGCGGCAGGCAGATCAAAGACTGGCAGGATGTCATCGCAAAATATCTGGGCGATCGACTCCAGGTTCATCTGCCATTTCAGCAGTACCGTATCCAGATGGCGAAAAATGTCTTCCACGGCTCTGGCGCGATGCTGGTCGGTGACGTCCTTGGCATAGATGGCGATGCTTTCCACCTTGCCGGATTCGTCCATTACCGGATAGATATTGTTGTCAAAGAAAATGGCGCCGCGCCGATCCTGCGTATGCATCGGCTCGCCGGTGGTGGCGACGTGCTCCACTACCGCTCGTCGGCTGGCGGCCAGATCGGGCGGCATGAGATCGAAAAAGTTCCGGCCGGTCATTTCCTTTGGAACCTGGCCGAAGCGCCGGGCGGCAAAGGCGTTGATCGCCAGTATTGTCCCTGCCGGATCGAGGAGCAGGACGGATTCATCACTGGCATCGAGCAGGGCGCGTATCCGCCCGCGGCTCTCCCGCGTCGACTGTTCGGCGCGCTTGCGTTCGCTGATGTCACGGACGAAACCGATCGCTGACCAGTTGCCCCGCAAATGCACCGCGGAAATTGACAGCTCCATCGGGAACTCACTGCCATCCTGGCGTCGCCCGACCAGTTCCAGCGTCTTGCCGATGACAGGTCCCTCGCCATTCAGGCGAAAATGCTCGAAGCCGCGCTTGAATGCCTCGTGGAAGCGTTCCGGTGCCAGCAAATCATGCAGGTCACGACCCAGTGCCTGATCGCGGCGGTGGCCAAAGATCTTTTCCGCCGCCGCATTCCAGTACGAAATGCGGCTCTGGTTATCAAGCATGACGATGGCGTCCTGGGCCGTCGCGCAGATGTTGCTGAAGCGCTCCTCGCTCTCGTGCAAGGCCTCTTCTGCCTGGTGGTGCTCGGCCAGTTCATGGGCCAACTGAACGTTGCTGTCCTGCCGTTCGGCTGTACGGCGTGCCACCTCGTCTTCGAGAAACTCACGGTGGCGGGCCAGCTCGGCATCACGCGTCGCGAGATGGTCAAGCATTTCGTTAAAGCCGCAGGCCAATTCGGCAATTTCGCTACGGCCTGCCACCGGCAGGCGTTGGTCAAAGCCGCCATCAACCAGGCCGATGGCGCGCATTCTCGTGATCGTCTGGTGCAGGGGTTGCGTAATGCTGCGCGCCATCAGCGCGGCGAAGAGCAGCAGGACGATGCCGATCCCGGCCACCAGCAGGAGATTGCGCTGCGCCTGTTTGAGCACGGCGGCGTCTACATCGTCAACGTAAATGCCCGATCCGATCACCCAGCCCCAGGGTTCGAATTTCTTGATATAGGAAAGCTTGGCGTAGCGTTCTTCAGTGGCGCCGGCGCCGGCCCGGGGTTTTGGCCAGGTGTAGGTGACGTAGCCGGCGCCGTTCGCATTGATCACCTCGGTAAAGGCGACGAAGAGATTCTTCCTGCCATCGGTTGGTGTGAACGCCCCGGTGGTTCCGGCCCGCAGGCCGGTGGCGACGTTGAACTGTTCGCCGTCGAGCAACCGGCCATCCAGGGTGGATACCGTCGGGTGCATGATCATTTTCGGGAATGGCGTCCCCAGATCATTGAGCCAGAAGTATTCCTTCTCGTCGTAGCGCATGGCCTTGATCGTGCCGATGGCCGCCGTCTGGGCTGCCGCCTCGGAGAGCTCGCCTTTCCGCTGCTGCTCATGCAAATAGGTCAAGACGCCGAAACCGCTTTCCACCAGTTGCCGGGTCTTGTTCTCCCGTTCCTGCCAGAGCGCCTCGCGCAGCATCAATATGTCAATGACGCTGCCCAGCACGATGCTGCCGATCAGCAGGGCGACAATTGTCCAGATCCGGTTGCGGATACTTAACTGATTCAAAAATGAAAGCACAATGCCATCCCCCGAGACTCCCGCCGACTGCCTCGGTCGCAGTGTGCGCTCAACAGCCGATTAGCCATGCTCCAGTATCTACGCCAAAAGGCATAATCTTCGTTGATTATTGTCAAGGATTGAGCTGGTCGCCGGTAAATGGAGCGGCGCGGCAGGTTCCGGCCAGTCACCGCTGTCACAATTGTTTAACCGAACCGACATAGGGTGACAACCCTGACTTTCAGGATTCGGTGATTTTGGTGCGAAAAATTGGTTATGGCTTTCTGCTGGGCAAGCTCGGGTTTCGCGGGCTTTTTGTCGTCATCGGCGTCTTGTTCAGCCTGGCCTTTCTGGCTGTGGCGCTACCGCCGCTGCTGACGCGCTGGGAGGCCATGCGGGCGGCCGAGTGGCGTCTCGAAGCGATGCGTCAGCTTGAGCCGGCGCGCCGGCAGGTGGCCGAGCTGCACCGCTATCGGGCGCAGCTGTTTTTTGCCGGGGCGGGCGATGCAACAGCGGCCGCAGATTTGGCGCAAAAAAAGCCGTCGACCGCAGCATTCGCCGAGGCGAACGAGCAATGGCAGCGTTTGCTTGCCACCAGCCCGGAAGAGAGCGGCGGCCGTCAGCGCATGACGGTGTTTGCCGGTTTTGGCGAGCTGATTGAAACTGCGCAGCAGAAAATCGTCGAGCAGATGGGCGGCGCTGCCAGCCTGCCGGCCGGCAACAAGCTGCCGGTGCTGGCCGGCATCTGGCTGCATGACCTGCCGGTGCTAACCGAGTCGCTGGCCCGGCTGGATGTGCTGGCCGGTATCTCGGCGCGCGAGGCGATGGTGGCTGATCGACTGCGGCCCGAACTCTCCGCCTCGATTGCCGTTGCGACGCACGCCCTGAGCCGGCTGGCGCGGGATATTTCAGCGCTGGGCAATGAAAGTGCGCCCCTGGCCGACCTCAATGCCCGGCTGACCGCCGTCACCGAGCAGTTCGCCCTGACCCGGACGCTGGCCTACGGCCTGGCGCTGAGCAGTACGGTCTATTCGGCGGCGGAAATCGATAGCGCCATCACCCAGCCGCTGGCGCAAGTCGAGGAAATTTCGCGGCGCAGCGAGCAGATTCTGGCTGCGGCCCTCGCCGATGAGCTGGCTCAGGCGCAGCGCGATCTCTGGCTGACGGTATTGCTGATTGTCGGCAGCATGCTGCTCTCCTCTGCCGGCCTCTATCTGGCCTATGCCCGTCTGGCTTCGACCATTGATGTCCTGGCCCGCGGTGCCCGGCAGCTGGCCACCGGCGATTTGTCGGTGGCGATCGAACTGGCCGGCGAGGACGAATTGCAGCGCATTGCCGAATCGCTGCGTGAGGTGCGCGATGGCATGCGCCGGCTGATCAGCGAAATCGTCAATAGTGCCCACGCCATGACCTCCGGCTCGCTGTCCGTTGCCCTGACCGCCGGGGCTTCCGCCGAGCGGGCGCAGCAACAGCAGGCGGACACGCTGCACGTCGTCAAGGCGGTCGAAGAGGCCGGGCGGCAAGTCGCCGAGATCGTCGAGGCAGCGGGAGAAAGCGATGCGGTGACGCGCAATTCCGACGAACTGGCCACCTCCGGCATGGCCTCGGTCAGCCAGGCGAAGAGCGTGCTCGAAGAAATGAGCGCCGACATCGTGTTGGCCATGGCCTGCCTTGACCGGATGGAGGCGGAGACGCGCCAGGTCTCGTCGGTGGTCGCGGTCATCGCCGGTATTGCCGAACAGACCAACCTGCTGGCGCTCAAC
>CAYWNX010000162.1:0-6396 GCA_964459735.1 uncultured Dechloromonas sp.
GTCACCATCGTCGGCGAGCATGCCGGCGACCTGATCGCCGAGTATGTTCTGGCGATGAAACAGGGCATCGGCCTGAACCGGATTCTCGGCACCATCCATATTTACCCGACCCTGGCCGAGGCCAACAAATACGTCGCCGGCAACTGGAAAAAAGCCCATGCGCCGGAGAAACTGCTGGCCTGGGTCGAACGTTTCCACAGCTGGCGGCGGGGGTAAGCTATATGTCTCGATGGAAATTGCGGACTGCTGCCTGAATAATGCAGGCAACGACAGCGGCAGTTAAGGAGGCCAAGACATGAACATACTGGCACAGCGGCTGGGAAGCATGCTGGGGCGCTGGCTGACCCGGCCGGTGCACGTCCATAACGCCGCCCTGCACGCGCCCCCGAGGCTGCTCGCCAATGCCTTGCAACCGGGGGATGTTCTGCTGCTTGAAGGTCATTCCCGGGTCAGCGTGGCGATCAAATATCTCACCCAGTCCACCTGGTCCCACGCCGCGCTTTACATCGGCGATGCCGCAGACCGGCGCGCCCCTGACGGCTCCTCGCTCTGCTTCATCGAGGTCGATATCGTCGATGGCGTGCGCCTGGTCGGCCTTGCCGCCTTCGCCGACATCCACAGTCGCATCTGTCGCCCGGTCGATCTGTCCGCCAATGATCTGCGCAGTCTCATCGACTATGCCCTGGCCCGGGTCGGTCAGCAGTACGACCTGAAAAATGTCATCGACCTGGCCCGTTACCTGATTCCCACGCCACCCGTTCCCCTGCGCTGGCGGCGGCGCATGCTGGCACTGGGCAGCGGCGACCCGACCCGGGCCATCTGCTCGACGCTGATCGCCCAATGCTTCGAGTCGGTGCGTTACCCGATTTTGCCGATTGTCGAGCGACGCGCAGCAAGCCGGGCGGACTGCCCCGATTGCATCGAGGAAATCCTGCAGATCCGCCATCACAGCTTGTACGTCCCACGCGATTTCGACGTCTCGCCTTATTTCAATGTGGTCAAGCCAACGCTGGTCCACGGCTTTGACTACCATCGGCTGAAATGGGCCAGCGACGCGCCCAAGGCCGCGCATGAGCTGGGGACGACATGAACCTGCAACGCCTATTTCTCATCGGCCTGATCCTGCCGCTCGCCGTGGCCGCCGAACCGCTCTGGGTTGGTCGTTTCAACGCCGGCGACGCAGCGCTTCCCGCCCCCTGGAAAATTGAGCAGCTCAACGAAAAATTCCCGCCGACCCGCTACGCCCTGCGCCACTGGGACGGCGTGCATGCCGTCGAAGCGCATGCCGACAAGAGCATGGCCCTGCTCGGGCGCACAGTTGCGGTCGACCTGAAAAAAACGCCGATTTTGTGCTGGCAATGGCGGATCGACGCGCCGGTGGCTTCGGCCGACATGACCAAGAAATCCGGCGACGACTATGCCGCCCGGGTTTATCTGACCTTCAGCGTGCCGCCGGAACAACTGGGGCTGACCACCCGCGCCAAGCTCGCTCTGGCGCGTTCGATTTACGGCAATCAGGTGCCCGATGCGGCGCTCAATTACGTCTGGGATAACACGCACCCGGTCGGCACGCTGCAGAACAATGCCTACACGGATCGCGCCCGCATGCTGGTGCTGCGCTCGGGCGCCGGCCAGGCGGGCGGCTGGGTGCAGGAACGGCGTGATGTGGCGAAGGATTTTCAGCGAGCCTTTGGTGACATTGACGGACGTCTGGGTGGCCTAGCCATCGCTTCGGATACCGACAACACCGGCGAGCAGGCCCACGCCGGCTTTGCCGATTTCCGCTTCGTGGCCAAAGATGGCGAATGTCCGGCGCCGTCCCTGGAACAAAATACGGCAACCCATGAACGCAGCCGGTGAAATGCCCAAATTCTCCATCATCATCCCGGTACTCAACGAAGCTGCGGGCCTGACCGAGTTGCTCGAACGACTGCAGCCGTGCCGCGCCCAAGGCTGCGAGATCATCATCGTCGATGGCGGCAGCAGCGATGACACGGTGCATCTTGCGGCCCGATTTGCAGCCCGATTTGCAGCCCAACTCGCCGACCGGGTAATCGCCTCGCCCCAAGGCCGCGGCTGCCAGATGAATGCCGGCGCGCTCCTCGCCCGGGGTAGCATCCTGCTCTTTCTGCACGCCGACACCCGGTTGCCGCCATCGGCCCCGGCCCTGATCGGCCAGGCGATCGACCGGGGCGCCAACTGGGGGCGCTTTGATGTGCGGATCGACGGTAGCGTTGCCGGCCTCGGCATGGTTGCCTTCATGATGAACTGGCGCTCCCGCCTGAGCGGCATCGCGACCGGCGATCAGGCGATTTTTGTGACCCGGGAAGCGTTCAGGCAGATCGGCGGCTTTGCCGATATTCCGCTGATGGAAGACATCGTTTTTTCCCGCCAGCTGCGCGCCTTGTCGCGCCCCGCCTGCCTTCGGGAAAAAGTCACCACCTCCGGCCGGCGCTGGGAGAAACATGGCCTGCTGCGCACCATATTGACCATGTGGCAACTCCGCCTGCGCTTCTTTTTCGGCGCCAATCCGCACGATCTGGCCCGGGAGTACGGCTATGCCCCGCGTCAATCCTGAAGACAGGGAGCGGATCGCCATCGCGATCCTGGCCAAGGCCCCCATCCCCGGCCTGAGCAAAACCCGCCTGATTCCGCACCTCGGCGCCGCAGGCGCTGCCGCCCTGCAAGGCTGGCTGCTCCGGCGCACGGTAGCGACCGCGCTGGCCGCCGACATCGGCCCGGTCAGCCTGTGGTGCACACCGGATACCACCCACCCCGATTTTGCCCAGTGCGCCAGGCAAGGCCCGATCACCCTGTGCCAACAACCGGCAGGCGATCTGGGTGAGCGGATGCACCTTGCCATCACCGAATCCCCCTCAAGGGCCGGCACGCTGGTCATCGGCACCGATTGCCCGCAGCTCGATGCCGAACATTTGCAAGCAGCGGCAAGCGCCCTGACCGAGCATGACGCAGTCCTCACGCCGGCCGAAGATGGCGGCTACGTCCTGATCGGCATGCGTCAGGCTTCGCCCCTGGCATTCGCCGATATCGCCTGGAGCACCGAACAGGTACTGGCCCAGACGCGCCAGCGCCTTACCGGCATCGGTTGGCGCTGGGCTGAATTTGAGGCATTTTGGGACGTTGACCGCAGGGAAGACTTCGCGCGTCTGATCCAGCATTTCCCCGAGCTGGCAGGCCTGGTCGCGCCAACAATGGATCGACCGCCAGTCGATGAAACGGTACGATCATGGCCCCGCGACCCGTTCTGGATGGAAAAATGATTGACGACACCGCGCTGCTCGACATTCGCCGCGACATGATCAAATTTGCCCATTTACAGTTGCGCGATGCCACGCTGGCCGAAGACGTGGTTCAGGAAGCGCTCGCCGCCGCGCTGAGCAGCGCCCGGGAATTCGCCGGCCGCTCGGCCTTGAAAACCTGGATTTTCGCCATCCTGCGCCACAAGATCGTTGACCAGATTCGCCAGCAAAGCCGAACGACCAATATTTCGTCACTATCGCAGGAAGAGGAAAGTCTGGATCAGACCTTTGAAACGCTCTTCAAATCCAATGCGCACTGGTCGCCAGAAACCCGCCCGAGCGATTGGGGCAACCCCGAGGAAAGCTTGCGGCAACAGCGTTTCTGGGATGTTTTCGATGCCTGCCTGAAACACCTGCCCGAAAACACGGCCCGCGTTTTCATGATGCGCGAGTTTCTGGAGTTTGAAACCGGCGAGGTTTGTCAGGAATTAAGTATCACGACCAGTAACTGCAACGTCATTCTTCATCGCGCCCGCAACGGATTGCGCCGCTGCCTGGAGAAAAACTGGTTTACCGCAGGAGATCAACCATGTTGAGCTGCAAGGAAGTTACCCACCTGCTATCCGAAGCGCAGGACAGAAAAATTACCCTGCCCGAACGGGTCAATCTGGAAATGCACCTGGCCGTGTGCAAAGGCTGCCAGAACTTCAAAAACCAGATGAATTTCCTGCGTCAGGCATGCCAGCGCTACCTCAAGAATCAGGAAAAAATTGACGACTGAGTTGGCAACTCAAGCGGTCCGGCCCCATTTCGAGCGAACGAAATCAATGCCGGCCTTGGCCAGTTCTCCGGCCCCATAACGGTCGCGCATATTGCAGTCGCCGCAGAGCGCGGGAATCGCCGCCATGCCTTCGCGTCGCCGCAGCATTTCGCGGATGCTGCTCGTCTTTACCTGACCGATGGCGTGGCGGTGCCCGACGTCGTTGTAGCAATACAGGTAGTCCCCCGATGACGAAACAAACAGGTCGACGTTACGCGGCACGCACTTGAAGCTATTGCGGCACCACTGGCTGAAAATTTCCCGGCCACTCGGGACAAAATCGAATTCCTGCGAGCGAAGCTTGTGCTGCTTGATCAGCTGGCGCAGTTCCACGCTGGCCTGCTCGTGTTCGATCAGGCTGCCGCCCCGGTTATAGAGTGTCGGCGACATGGTCAGCGCTTCGATGCCTTGGGCCTTCAACCAGGCGATGGTGTCCGGCAACGACGGCAGGCACTCCGGCATCGGCGTCAGGCTGATGCCCAGACGGGTGTGCTTGAACATCGCCTGTGCCGACTTGATGTTCTCCATCACGCGCCGCTGGTCGAGATTGGCATGCACCCGGCGATAAACATCCGGGTCGATGCTCGAAAAGGAAACGATCAACAAATCGATGACGCCATCGAGTTGGGCAATCTTGGCCGGGTCAAGCAGGTGGCCGTTGCTCACCATATCGAAACGAACCGGATGGCCGCGCATGGCATCGACGAACTCGGAAAAACGGGGGTGCGTCGTCGCCTCGCCGTAACCGGCGATAACAACCCGGAAAACATCTTGCAGGTCGAGACGCCGCAGGACAGTCACCCAGGCATCAAGCGGCATGAGTTGCGGATGCTCAATGGCATCGCGCGGGCACATCGGGCAGAGCGCGTTGCATTTGCTCGTCCATTCGACATTGACGGCAATACGGTACGGTGTGCTCACTGGTCGCAATCCTCAGTGTCAGGCGACAGCTTGCAGTCGCGGAATGTGCTGCGGACAGTTCGGCACCACCTGCTCGATATCGACCAGCACGACCCGCCGATGCTCGGGAAAGATGGCGGCGACAGGCCCATCCTCATGAATGGAAGCCCGGCCATTCACCCGCAGGCGGGCACCATCGTTGAAATCAATGAACAGGCAACCGACCTGCGGATTAAGCAGGATGTTGCCAAGACTCATGAATGCCCCGTTGCCATCGAAATCGGGAAAAGCAAAACGACGCGCATCAAGCACTCGAATCAGGCCGGGGCCACCGCCCTTGAAAGAGCAATCACAGCGCCCATCCGGCGCACTGGTGGCGAGAAAAAAGAACGGCGCTCCTTCAATACGCGACTGAAAAAGCTCGGGGATGTGGTCCCAAAGCAAACGCTCCTTCCGCACTGAGTCCCACAAATCTGCGGTCTGCCAGCGTTGCTGGGCCGCTTGCTCACCGGGGTGAAATGTTGCGTGATCCGTTGTCATTCTCGCTCCCAAAACACCAATCCGGCCCGCCGAAGGCGTGCCCCATGATGTCGAAGCGAGAAGCTTATTGGCGTTTCATTAAGGCAGTCTTAAGCGCCAATCGACAGAAATCCGGTCCTGCTGGACACGATGTCTGCGAAATTAATCAACAGTAATTTGAGTTTGGGGAATTAAGAAGAGCCTTGAGAAACAAAGGCTTCTTGGCGGGGGCTCAGGGATTCGAACCCTGGAAACCTTTCAGTTTGCCGGTTTTCAAGACCGGTGCAATCGACCACTCTGCCAAACCCCCAGCACTTTCAATATCGGGTCTGGCACCAAAAAGTGCTCCAGCCCTGCTTTTGAAGGCGCGCATGATAACATGAATAATTACGACATTAACCGACTGCCTCACCCCCAATTATTGAAACTTTCGGCCAGTTTCGTTAGTCTCATACATGTCATATCTATCGGAAGGATAGCCAAACCATGAATACCAATTTCGAGATTGCCAGCCAAGGCTCTGCCGGGCTGGCGATTCAGCAAAACCGCGTTCTGCGCAACACTTACATGCTTCTTGCCCTCTCCATGGTGCCGACGATCATTGGCGCAATGGTCGGCATCCAGATGCAATTCAGCTTCATGGCCGGCAGCCCATTGGTGAGCTTCCTGCTTTTCCTTGGTATCGCCTGGGGCTTCATGTATGGCATTGAAAGGAACAAGGATAGCGGCCTCGGCGTTGCATTGCTGCTTGGTTTCACCTTCTTCATGGGCTTGATGCTGTCGCGCATCCTTCAGGTTGCACTGGGTTTCTCGAACGGTGGCGGCATGATTGCCATGGCCGCCGGCGGCACTGGTGCGGTATTTTTCACGATGGCCAGCATCGCAACAGTCAGCAAG